>JAEYFY010000142.1 GCA_023454395.1 Pseudomonadota bacterium | reverse complement strand
CTTATTAGTTATGATGAAAACGGCTAATTTGCTTAAAAAATTTAACATTTTATCAGGAGTCTCTTTATGTCTGTAACTAACGTTACTGAACTCAATGATTTGGTTGCTCGTGTAAAAAAAGCTCAACGTGAATTTGCTAACTTCTCTCAAGAACAAGTTGATGCCATTTTCCGTGCTGCTGCATTAGCTGCCGCTGATGCCCGTATTCCTCTTGCAAAATTAGCTGTTAAAGAGTCTGGTATGGGTATTGTTGAAGATAAAGTGATTAAAAACCACTTTGCTTCTGAGTATATCTACAATGCGTATAAAGACGAAAAAACCTGCGGGATCTTATCTGAAGATCTGACTTACGGCACAATGACCATTGCTGAACCTATTGGGATCATCTGTGGTATCGTACCAACAACTAACCCAACTTCTACTGCGATTTTTAAAGCATTAATTAGCTTAAAAACGCGTAATGGTATTATTTTCTCTCCGCACCCTCGTGCAAAAGAAGCAACAAACCGTGCTGCTGAAATCGTCTTGAATGCCGCTATCGCTGCTGGCGCACCAAAAGACATTATCGGTTGGATTGATGAGCCTTCTGTTGCCCTATCTAACGCATTAATGCACCATGATGATATTAACCTGATCTTAGCGACAGGTGGTCCTGGCATGGTTAAAGCTGCGTATAGTTCTGGTAAACCTGCTATCGGTGTTGGTGCAGGTAATACACCTGTTGTTATTGATGATTCTGCTGATATCAAACGTGCAGTGGCTTCAATCTTAATGTCTAAAACTTTCGATAACGGCGTAATTTGTGCATCAGAGCAATCTGTTATCGTTGTTGATAGCATTTATAAACAAGTTCGTGAGCGTTTCTCAACTCACGGCGGTTACATGCTAACAGGTAAAGAATTAAAAGCAGTTCAAGACATCATCTTAAAAGATGGCAACTTAAACGCAGCGATTGTGGGTCAACCGGCAACAAAAATTGCTGAAATGGCTGGCATTGAAGTACCTGTAAATACCAAAATTTTAATTGGTGAAGTAAAAGAAACAACAGAAGCAGAACCTTTTGCTCACGAGAAGTTATCTCCACTATTAGCCATGTACCATGCTCAATCGTTTGAGGATGCCGTTCTAAAAGCGGAAAAATTAGTTGAGATGGGTGGTATTGGTCACACTTCTTGCTTATATACAGACCAAGATAACTGCCCTGAGCATGTTGCCTACTTCGGCGACAAGATGAAAACATCTCGTATTTTAATCAATACTCCAGCGTCTCAAGGTGGTATTGGTGACTTATACAACTTTAAACTTGCTCCTTCTCTAACATTAGGTTGTGGTTCATGGGGTGGTAACTCCATCTCTGAAAACGTAGGGCCAAAACACCTTATCAACACTAAAACCGTGGCGAAAAGAGCAGAAAATATGTTGTGGCATAAACTTCCTAAATCTATTTACTTCCGCCGTGGTTGTTTACCTATCGCACTAGAAGAGATTGCGACAGACGGTAAAAAACGCGCCTTTATCGTGACCGATAGTTTCTTATTCAACAATGGTTATGTTGATGAAGTCGCTCGTGTACTGAAAAAATTTGGTGTTGAAACAGAAGTCTTTTTTGAAGTTGAAGCAGACCCAACATTAAGTGTTGTGCGTAAAGGCGCAGAACAGATGAATAGCTTTAAACCAGACGTGATCATCGCATTAGGTGGTGGTTCACCAATGGATGCAGCAAAAATCATGTGGGTTATGTATGAACACCCAGA
Organism: Pseudomonadota bacterium; assembly: GCA_023454395.1. GTDB lineage: Bacteria > Pseudomonadota > Gammaproteobacteria > Enterobacterales > Enterobacteriaceae > Proteus > Proteus appendicitidis. Next base: position 3,809 of record JAEYFY010000142.1, on the reverse strand, counting down.
AACCCACTTTGAAGAATTAGCATTACGCTTTATGGATATCCGTAAACGTATTTACAAATTCCCAAAAATGGGTGTGAAAGCACAAATGGTTGCTATCACAACAACATCAGGTACAGGCTCCGAAGTAACACCATTTGCGGTAGTTACTGATGACGAAACAGGTCAAAAATATCCATTAGCAGACTATGCATTAACACCAGATATGGCTATCGTTGATGCAAACCTTGTTATGAATATGCCTAAATCTCTGTGTGCATTTGGTGGTTTAGACGCTGTAACTCACGCATTAGAAGCCTACGTTTCTGTATTAGCGAACGAATATTCTGATGGACAAGCACTGCAAGCATTAAAATTACTGAAGGAACATCTGCCTGCAAGTTATCATGAAGGCGCTAAAAATCCTGTTGCTCGTGAACGTGTTCATAATGCGGCAACGATTGCTGGTATTGCTTTTGCTAACGCATTCTTGGGTGTTTGTCACTCAATGGCGCATAAATTAGGCTCTGAGTTCCATATTCCTCACGGTTTAGCTAATGCGTTATTAATTTCAAACGTTATTCGTTATAACGCTAATGATAACCCAACTAAACAAACTGCATTTAGCCAATACGATCGCCCTCAAGCTCGTCGTCGTTATGCAGAAATTGCTGATCACTTAGAACTTTCAGCACCGGGTGACCGTACTGCGGCTAAAATTGAGAAATTGTTAGCTTGGTTAGAAGAAATGAAATCTTCATTAGGTATTCCATCTTCTATTCGTGAAGCTGGCGTCCAAGAAAGTGATTTCTTAGCAAGAGTTGATAAATTATCTGAAGATGCGTTTGACGATCAGTGTACTGGTGCTAACCCTCGTTACCCACTGATCTCTGAACTGAAACAACTGTTATTAGATTCTTACTACGGTCGTGAATTTAATGAACATCCTGTTGTTGAAGTAAAAGAAGAAACAAAACCAGCTAAAAAAAGTAGTAAAAAATAATCGAAACACACTGTGTTAATGTGATCCTCAATATTTCGGTTATTTACTCTTAAATAGAAACCCAGCCCTATGGCTGGGTTTTTTTATGGCTGATCACTTGGTTATATGCATTTTGCTACTGATTTCTGAGATTGGGAAATAAAGCGAGAGAAGTCACTATTCAGTCATAAATGATAAGTGTTTACACTTAGTTAATAAGTTTAATCCTTACTATAAAAATAGTGTATTCCCTTATGTATTCATAATTGGCTCTGAAAAAGGTGCTGAGCAACTTACCTCTTAAATCACACATTGGCATTACCCTATTATAAAAAATGGCTTATGGGCGATTATAGAGCGTATCAAACTCCTCTCCTCTTTCATTAGTTGGTTTAATTATTTCATTCTTACCTTGTTTACTTCATAAAATGACTATCGCGAAATGTTCTTTGAAACCATCGTATTCGCTTTACGATTTGCAATCGTATTTTTCTTCTTATCCGATAAAAATAAATAGGCTTCATCGTTTTGATTATTAATTAGTGATCAAAATATAGAGATATAAATATTTTATATCTCTAGCTCCATTGGATTTATAAAAAACATAGTTTCAATAAAATATTATCAAAATGAGGCTTGTTAGCTTGCTAACGTAATAAAGGTCGCTATTTGTGCATTCTACTTAAAAATTACTCCTTTAGGAGTATAAAAAGAGCCAATTTATCCGTATTGGCAGGCATAAAGTGAAGTGTTTTATTTATTCAATAACAACTTAAGCATCTTATAATCAGCATCGATAAAACCCGATATAAATGTTTCATTATACAAACCATAGATAAAAGAAATATTTTTTTGTATTTTATGACTATCTTTATTCAATTTTATTAAACTATGAATAATATAAATGCATCAAATGTCTATCTCTCTTTTCATTTGTAAAAAACAATATCGACATCACAAAACAAACACCTTACGTATATTTGATTATGTCTTTTTTGATTAATGATAATGAAATCGATGAAATAGATAATTTTTCCTTTCAAAAAATAACATATCTTCACAGAAGAAAATCAAACTCACCGCAATTTGATATAAAAAAAGCCAAGAAATTGGCTAAAATTTAAAAATATATAAATATTTTTTAGTATTACGTTATATAACACTTTATTTGAATTCTTATTTCATCCCCCTCTTTTACTCTGACAAATTAGTAAAAGAGGGAAATTGAAAAGGTTACTCTTGTTCAATACACCCTTTTAGCGTTGCCTGCGTATAATGCTTGCGGCAGACTGAAACATATTTTTCATTTCCACCTATTTCAACTTGAGCACCATCACTCAGTACATTTCCTTTATCATCTAAGCGTAATACTTTATTTGCCTTTCTACCGCAGTAACATACTGTTTTAAGTTCTACTAGTTTATCAGCCCATGCTAATAAATAAGCACTGCCTGTAAATAACTCACCTCTAAAATCCGTTCTTAGCCCATAAGTGAGAACGGGAATATCATAGGTATCCGTTATTTCACAAAGTTGTTCGACATGTGCCTTACTTAAAAATTGGCATTCATCAATCAATACACAGTGAATAGGCTGTTTGTTATGCTCAGCAACAATAACGTCACGAATATTCATATCATCACTAAAGAGTAATGCATCCGCACTTAATCCTATCCTTGAACTAATCTTTCCTTTTGCAAAGCGTGTATCAATAGCCGCAGTGAAAATCAAAGTACGCATTCCTCGTTCATTATAGTTATAAGAGGATTGCAATAAAGATGTTGATTTTCCAGCGTTCATGGCTGAATAATAAAAGTAAAGTTGAGCCATCAGCTCACTCCTTAAATAGTGTTTATTTTCACGAGCGACAGTCTAACATAAACAATCTACAAGTTATCCATAACAAGTATTTATTACCTTTATTTCTATTCTAGATATACCACCGAAAGATGAAGTTCGTTGTTAATGCTAATTTTTGCTTAAAAAATAAATAGCTTTAATAAGTACTTAACATATTAAAACACCCCTTGATATACCTTTATTAAAGTATGAAAGTTAGTCCGATTCCATTTTTAGAAAAAAGTCCGTTATTATAAAAAAATGAACAAAGCTTTCTATTCTTTAGCATTAGCGCTATCATCAGTTAAAAGATGCATTTCCTTACTAATATTTCCTTTATTGACTAAAGATGCCTCAACTTTTATTATTTTTTTCGTTGAGATATTAGTTTAAAAAAAAGAAATTTTACGTAAGGTTTGTATTTAGGTATTGCAGAAATTTAAATAGCAATCTATTATTAGTATTACATCAGCCAACAACATTTATTTGAGACCAGGAAAATGAGCGAATCTTTAAAAATATTAAATAACATCCGTACTCTCCGTGCACAAGCAAGAGAAACTTCTTTAGAAACTTTAGAAGAAATGCTGGAGAAACTCGAAGTTGTCGTTAATGAGCGTCGTGAAGAATTCTCATTAGAAAAAGCAGCTGAAGAAGAACGTGTTCAAAAATTACAAAAATACCGTGAAATGCTAGAAGAAGCTGGTATTGATCCAACAGACTTACTTGAAGCAAGTGCTGTTAATAAAACAGGCCGTGCTAAACGTGCAGCTCGCCCTGCTAAATACTCTTACGTTGATGAAAATGGTGAAACTAAAACTTGGACAGGCCAAGGTCGTACACCAGCTGTAATCAAACGTGCTATTGATGAAGAAGGCAAATCATTAGACGATTTCCTGCTGTAATTTAAGTCAATACTCTATTTGAAATACCCTTTTAATTATTTAAAAGGGTATTTTCTTGTTTGCCCCATTTAATTAAACAAGCGTTTAATTTTAATATGTGCTGATGT
>JAEYFY010000136.1 GCA_023454395.1 Pseudomonadota bacterium | reverse complement strand
TAATACCACGAGTTAACTGCGCAACTGTAACTTGATCACCCGGTTTTAAGAACATTAAAGAAGAGCCACGAAAAACAGGATTACCCGTTGCCCATGCTTCTTCACCAATGGGTACGATATCGCTATTCGAGATTTTACCAGCACGAATTGATTGACCGATAACATAGCTGGTCATCATCTTGGTTAAACTGGCAGGATCACGGCGAACATCGGCATTCATTTCAGCCAGCACTTTCCCAGAATTATAATCGATAAGAATATAAGATTCGGCTTCGATACTAGGAACAGCGGGTATCATTGTTTTTAGGGAATCTTCCGCAATACTTTGATGACTTACTGTGAGTAAAGCAAAAGTGGCACTTAATAGGCTTGTTCTTAGTAATTTTGCTGGGAGTATCTGTTTCATTCTGTTTGTTTAATCCGAAAATTCAGGGAAAAATAGGGACTGATAAATAAAATATCAGCAAATCCAGACGATTCTACGCTTGAATTTGCTGATATAAAAAGGATTTTACGTAAAATTATCCTTTATTGGGTAATAATAAATCCCGTGATATCTTTAACTTGTTTTAGCTTGTTCTTTATCGTTTCGGCTTGATCTTTAGATGAATAAGGGCCGAGTTGCACTTTATACAATCCATCTGCTTTATTGATTACACCTTGGGTGCTAAATAATGACGATAAATCATTGAGCCAAAACTGTGCATTATTTTCGTTACTGAGAGCGCCGACTTGGACATAAAAGCCTTGTGCTATGGCGTTTGAGGATAATACAGGTTTTGATGCTTTTGTTTCTGTTTCCACAGGAGTTGGTATTGGAGCCGGCGCCGGAGTTGGCGTTTTGACTGGAACAGGAGTTGGAGCAGGTGGCTCTACGGGCATATTATTGTTGGTAGGCGTTGATGTCGCTGGTGCTGCTGGCTGAGCATTAAAATTAGGGCGCTCAGGTAATGCCGTTGTTTTCTTCTCAATCTGCGCACCATGTGTACCAATACCACTCATATGACCAGTTTGGTCAACAACAATTCCTTCAATAAGCAATGGGGTTGTTGGCATTAAACGTAAACTATCAGAAACCGCTGGGGTAACTTGGATTTGCTTTCCATTGACGTAAGGACCACGGTCGTTAATACGTACAACCATTGTGCGTCCATTGAGCAAGTTCGTGATTTTCGCATAGCTTGGGATCGGTAATGTAGGATGTGCGACGGCAAACTCATAGGGATTAACGCGCTCACCAATGGTTGTTAAACGACTCATCGCTAAACTATCATAAACAACCGCCTCTCCTCGCTCACTGAAGTTTGCAGGATCAGTCACAATACGGTAAACCACGCCATTTTTTCGGTAATCTTGATTTGCCGTAGGGTGATAAGGCTCGTAACGTGGCTCTGCACCGAGAACACGTTGAGCTGGCACATTGGGTAATGGTGCTGGTTGTTTATTGGTATTCGGCTTATCAATAACACACCCTGACAGTAGCAATGCACTGATACCAATCAAAACCCATTGCAGACGCATAAAAACCTCATTATAAACTTTTAGATAGTAGTTTTCGGTGTGTATGAATCGACATCACGATACCAAACCCTGCCATTAATACAATAAGGGCCGAGCCTCCATAACTCATCAGCGGTAACGGAACACCCACAACAGGAAGAATGCCACTCACCATTCCTATGTTGACAAAAACATAGACAAAGAAAATTAGCATTAACCCGCCAATCATTACTCTACCAAATGTATTTTGTGCTTTCGTTGCAAGATAAAGACCACGCGCGATTAAGAGTATATAAAGCGTCAGTAGTATCAAAACACCAATTAATCCGAGTTCTTCAGCCAATACAGCAAAAATAAAGTCTGTATGGCGCTCTGGTAAGAATTCTAATTGAGATTGAGTGCCTTGTAACCATCCTTTTCCATGTAATCCACCAGAACCAATGGCAATTTTAGATTGGATGATATGATATCCTGCACCAAGAGGGTCTGATTCAGGGTCAAGAAGCATCATTACCCGTGCTTGCTGGTAATCATGCATGAGGAAAAACCAAAGTATGGGGATAAAGGCGGCAACAAGTAAAATTGCGATAATAATAAGTCGCCAACTCATTCCAGCAAGGAAAAGAACAAATAGCCCTGAAGCAGCAACAAGAATGGATGTCCCCAAATCGGGCTGTGCTGCAACTAATAATGTTGGAACAAAAATAATGACCAGAGCAATGGCGGTATTACGTAATGTCGGTGGGCACACATCTCGATTCATAAATCGTGCCACCATCAAAGGAACGGCAATTTTTGCAATTTCTGAGGGCTGAAAACGCACAATACCTAAATCTAGCCAGCGTTGTGCTCCCTTGCTGATTTGCCCGAAAACATCGACAAGGACCAATAAGATAACGCAAAAGAAAAAGAGATGAGGCGCCCAACTTTCATAAACTCGGGGAGGAATTTGTGCCATGATGATCATGATCATAAACCCCATTGCAATCTGTCCTAACTTACGTTGCATCATGTCTGGATCTTGCCCGCTGGCACTCCACATAATAAATGCGCTGTATCCTAATAAAGCAATAATACAAAGCAAGAATAGGGGGTCGATATGGATCCGTGTCCAGAAGGATTTTTTCTTGTTATTTTCAGTCATGAGTATTATTCCTCTGAACCACGCGGTGCTGGTGGAGAAGCTGGCAATACCGTGTTGTTATCACCAAGGAGAATGTGGTCAAGAATTTGTCTGGTAAGATCGCCAACAGAAGGACCTGCGCCACCATTTTCTAGAATAATAGAGACGGCTACGGTTGGGTTATCATAAGGCGCAAAGGCAATCATCAATTTGTGGTCACGAAGATGTTCAGCCAATTGGCTCGCATTGTAGGTTTCGTAACTAAATACCTGTGCTGTTCCCGATTTTGCTGCGACTTTATAAGGTGCATTAGCAAAACTTCTACGACCTGTGCCATTAGGGAAGTTAGCCACACCATACATACCGTGTTTTGCTAATTCCCAATAACCTGAGTTGATATCGCCAATTTGGCGTGTTTCAGTATCAACATAAGGCAACATTTCATTGCCAAGTTTTGTACCGTAAAGTAGGTGAGGTGTTTTTACTTGACCATCATTAATTAGCGTCATTAACGCCTTCGCCATTTGAATTGGCGTTGCTGTCCAATAACCTTGTCCAATCCCTACGGGGATCGTGTCACCTTGATACCAAGGCTTTTTATAACGTTGCTGTTTCCACTCACGGGTTGGCATGATGCCATTACGTTCTTCTGACAGATCAATGCCAGTATATTCACCATAGCCAAAGCGAGTCATCCAAGTTGATATACGATCAATTCCCATATCATAAGCAACTTGGTAGAAGAAGGTATCCGCAGATTCTACGATAGATTTTGTAACATTAAGTTTTCCATGTCCCCAACGTTTCCAGTCTCGGTAACGTTTTTCAGAGCCGGGAAGTTGCCACCAGCCAGGATCATGAATGGTTGTATTGGGGGTGATCACGCCTTCGCTTAATGCAGCAACTGACATAAAAGGTTTTACCGTTGAAGCTGGTGGGTAAAGCCCTTGCGTAGTACGGTTAATTAAAGGTCGATCGGGATTATTGAGTAATCCTTGATAATCGGTATTAGAGATCCCCCCAACAAATAAATTAGGGTCGTAACTTGGGTTGGAAACCAAGGCTAAAATTTCACCATTACGTGGATCAGTAACCACAACCGCAGCACGGCTGGTGGTAAGTAATGTTTCAATATAAGTCTGTAACTCAAGGTCGATAGTTAAATAAATATCTTTGCCCGCTTGTGGCGGTTGCTCATGTAATTGACGAATAACACGACCACGGCTATTGACTTCCACTTCTTCATAGCCAGTTTTACCATGTAAAACCGATTCGTAATAACGCTCAATCCCTAATTTACCAATATCATGTGTTGAAGCGTAATTGGCATATAAGCCTTCTTTTTCAAGGCGCTCAACATCCTTATCATTAATTTTAGCAACATAGCCAATAACATGCGTTAATGCAGAGCCATAAGGATAATAACGGCGTTGAATACCTTTTATTTCTAAACCAGGATAGCGATATTGATTAATAGCAAAACGAGCGACTTGCACTTGGTTCAGTGCTGTTTTTAATACAATTTGGGTGAAGCGGCGTGCTCTTTTACGCTCTTTTTCAAAATTAGCAATGTCTTCATCACTTAAATCGACAACCTCTCTTAAACTATCTAACGTTTCTTGTAGATTGGCGACTTTCTCTGGCATTATTTCGAGCTGATAAATAGTACTATTTAGCGCAAGAGGAACGCCTTTGCGATCATAGATAATACCGCGACTAGGTGGAATAGGGACTAGCTTAATACGGTTACCATTAGACCGAGTTTGGTAATCATCATGGCGAGCAATTTGTAAGTGGTGTAAGTTAAACACTAAAATACCACTTAGCACTATAATCACAGAAAACGCGACAATAACACGGCGGATGAAAAGTTTGGATTCCGCTGTATAATCTCGAAATGGGGTACGTTTTCTTTTCTTCATCCCATTAGTTGACTTCACTTACTTACCCGCCAAAATTTATTATTCCCGATGATAAGGATGGTTTGTGGTAATACTCCACGCACGGTAAAGGCTTTCCGCTACGACAACGCGAACTAGAGGATGTGGCATGGTTAATGGCGATAAAGACCAGCTTTGTTCTGCTGCCGCTTTACATGCTGGTGCTAATCCTTCGGGACCACCAATGAGTAAGCTGACATTTCTTCCATCAAGCTTCCATCGATCAAGTTGTTCTGCAAGTTTTGGCGTATCCCAGCGAGCGCCAGGAATATCGAGAGTAACGATTCGATTTCCTTTTCCTACTGCTGCTAACATTTGTTCACCTTCTTTTTCGAGAATACGTTTAATATCCGCATTCTTCCCACGCTTGCCAGCGGGGATCTCGATAAGTTCTAAAGGCATGTCTTTTGGGAATCGATTAAGATAATCCATAAAGCCGGTCTGTATCCAGTCCGGCATTTTTGTACCAACGGCAATGAGCTGTAATTTCAAACTCAGCT
>JAEYFY010000119.1 GCA_023454395.1 Pseudomonadota bacterium | reverse complement strand
ACTGATTATTATTTTAACGTTGAGATTGAGCAATTATGGATACAAATGAAATCAAACAAGTATTAATGGACAGCCTGTCTTTAGATGAAGTCATCGTCAATGGTGATGGTAGTCATTTTCAAGTTGTTGTTGTTGGCGCAATGTTTGAGGGAATGAGCAGAGTAAAGCAACAACAAACCATTTATGCCCCTTTGATGGAATATATTGCAGATAACCGTATTCACGCTTTGTCTATTAAAGCCTACACACCTGAAGAGTGGAAGAGAGATCGAAAACTTAACGGGCTTTGATTCAGTAGGTATACAGCGTACAGCAAAATAAAAAGAGAGTTCTACAGATGGATAAATTTAGAGTACAAGGGCCAACCTGTTTATCAGGTGAGGTCTCTATTTCAGGCGCAAAAAATGCCGCACTACCAATCCTGTTCGCTGCGATCCTTGCCGAAGAGCCAGTAGAATTAACAAATGTTCCTAAATTAAAAGATATCGATACAACGATTAAGTTGCTTAATCGTTTAGGAACCAATGTTGAACGTAATGGCTCAGTTTTCGTTGATGCTCGTAATATTAATGAATTTTGCGCTCCTTACGAATTAGTAAAAACCATGCGTGCTTCTATTTGGGCTTTGGGTCCGCTGGTAGCTCGTTTTGGTCAAGGTCAGGTTTCTTTACCGGGTGGTTGTGCCATTGGCGCTCGTCCTGTTGATCTTCATATTACAGGTTTAGAGCAATTAGGCGCTGAGATAACACTGGATGAAGGCTATGTAAAAGCGCGCGTTGATGGGCGTTTAAAAGGCGCACATATTGTCATGGATAAAGTGAGCGTGGGTGCCACTATCACGATTATGACTGCTGCGGTATTAGCTGAAGGCAAAACCATCATCGAGAATGCTGCAAGAGAGCCTGAAATTGAAGATACAGCAAACTTCCTCAATACATTAGGTGCCAAAATCAGCGGTGCGGGTACTGATAGCATTACTATTGAAGGCGTAGAGCGCCTTGGTGGTGGTACTTATCAAATTCTACCCGATCGTATTGAAACAGGGACTTTCTTAGTTGCTGCTGCAATTTCTCGTGGTCGTGTTGTTTGCCGTAATGCAAAGCCTGATACATTAGATGCTGTGTTGGCAAAATTACGTGAAGCTGGTGCAGATATTGAAGTAGGCGAAGATTGGATAAGCCTTGATATGCATGGTAAACGTCCTAAAGCGGTAACATTGCGTACTGCGCCACATCCAGGTTTTCCAACCGATATGCAAGCACAATTTAGCCTTTTAAACCTAGTGGCTGAAGGCGCGGGCATGATCACAGAAACGATTTTTGAAAATCGTTTTATGCACATTCCTGAGTTAATCCGTATGGGCGCTCACGCTGAAATCGAAAGTAATACTGTGTTATGCCACGGTGTTGAAAAACTGTCAGGCGCACAAGTGATGGCAACGGATTTACGTGCTTCTGCAAGTTTAGTACTTGCAGGCTGTATTGCTGAAGGCACAACCATTGTTGATCGTATTTACCATATCGATCGCGGTTATGAAAATATTGAAGCTAAATTACAAGGATTAGGGGCAAAAATAGAACGTTTGCGTTCTAATGACTAATTTATTTTAGTTATCCTTTTTTAGCTATTTAAAACCATTTTCAGCCATTTAAAACCATAGTGCATTGTTGTGCTATGGTTTTTTTTCATAATATAAATCACTAATACCTAAATAAAATTTACAAATTTACTTGCTTTTTATGTGATCGACTTATCAGAAAATCGTGCATCTCATCAGAACCTATTTTATTATTGATTCTCATTTACACTTTTTAAATAGGCAAGGACAAAAATGAACCTCTTCGAGCAAACTCCTAAGTCACGGAGACGTTATGGTCTGGCAGCATTTATTGGTTTAATCGCAGGTATTGTTTCTTCATTTGTTAAATGGGGGGCTGAAGTTCCTTTACCTCCAAGAAGCCCAACGGATATGTTTAGCGGTGCTTGTGGCCCTGAATTTATGCTAAGAGCAACGGAATTGGTTGATTGTTCGCGTAATTTTTTAAATCCTCCTTATATTTTCTTACGTGATTGGCTGGGTATTGCTGATCCTAATGCGGTTGTTTATAGCTTTGCTGGTCATGTTTTTAACTGGGTGGGCGTGACTCATATTATATTTTCGATCGTTTTCGCCGTAGGGTATTGTATTGTTGCTGAACGTTTCCCAAAAATTAAATTATGGCAAGGGTTATTGGCGGGAGCCTTAGCGCAATTATTTGTGCATATGATTTCATTCCCATTAATGGGATTAACACCACCGTTGTTCGATCTTCCTTGGTATGAAAATGTTTCTGAAATATTTGGTCATTTAATTTGGTTCTGGTCTATTGAGATTATTCGTCGTGATCTACGTAACCGAATTACACATGAACCTGATCCTGAAGTACCATTAGATCAACCATTTAGATAAATAAAAAATAAATAAATAAAAAATAAATAAAAAGCCAGCGGTAAGCTGGCTTTTTATGGTAATGAAGTACACTTGGTTAAATTTTATTCTCTGCATTATAATAAATTCACTAAAGCCTTTATTATTGCGCGTTTCTGTTGTTTAAAATGTAAGATATATCGATGATAAGCATATAATTGTAAAAGGAAAAGACGATATGCAGGTAACAAGGAAACAAGAGCGCCTCGTTCGCCAAGCATTGGATGAATGGCAACAATCTGGCGCAATCTCGACACAGGAATATCAACAATTAGGAAGTACGTTACATCGTATTCCTTTTGATTGGAAAAGATTAAGTCGCTATGCATTTTGGATAGCGATGGTCTGTTTGATTATTGCTGCTGGAAGTATTTTTAGTGACAGTGCATTAGTCTATTATTTAATTGAGATTTTTAGTGTTTCTGAAATTATGCGAGTTATCTCTCCTGCACTTATTGCTTCAGCGCTCTATTTTTGGGGATTTAAACGACAACGAAAAGAAACACAATGGCATTACAGTACGGAGTTTATTCTCTTTTTAGGTGTGATGTTTACGGCTATTTTCCTTTGGCAACTGGGAGAATTACTGGATACAGGAAGTGGCCATATTGCTCCTCTCTTTTTAATTGGCTGTGTTATTTATGGTGCAATTGGATTTATCAGTCGCTCCTCGTTGGTGTGGTTATTCTTCTTATTGATGTTAGGAAATTGGTTTGGTGCTGAAACTGGCTATATGTCAGGATGGGGCGCTTATTGGTTAGGGATGAACTATCCTATCCGCTTTGTCTTCTTTG
>JAEYFY010000118.1 GCA_023454395.1 Pseudomonadota bacterium | reverse complement strand
TCGCACAAACCAAAGCCTCTGGCTGGTTAAATGACTAAGTGACTTAATTACATCCAACCTTCTTATTATCTAAAAGCCGGTGATATTGCTGGCTTTTTCTTATCTATTTCGAGGTGTTTATGACATTAAGTCAGCAGTTAGCTCAATTTATTACTACAACCACATTTTCTGATTTACCCGCGCAAGTGGTGAGCCGAGCCAAAATTCATTTATTAGATACATTAGGCGTTGCTTTGGCTGGCAGTGTGCAACAAAGTGCAATTCAAGGGCGACAAGGTGTTGCTTTTTTACCTGATAGTCAAGGTGATATCCCGATTTGGGGAAGTACACAAACGGCAAGTACAACCGTAGCAGCTCTTGCCAATGGTATTGCAGCTCATGCTTTAGATTTTGATGATACACATACCGATTCCATTACACATGGTAGTGCAGTATTAACACCGATTGCTTTTGCATTGGGTGAAGCTATCGGTGCATCATCACAAGATATTTTAACGGCATGGGTGATTGGCTGGGAAGTTGCTGCCAGAGTAGGCTTAGCAAGTCATAGCGGATTTCATCAGCGTGGTTTTCATGCCACCGCAATTGCCGGCATTTTTGGTGCAACGGCTTGTGCCGCTTCACTATTTAAATTAACGCCTGAACAAACTGTGAATGCATTAGGGTTAACAGGAAGCCAAGCCGGAGGAGTGGCTGAATATCTTACTAATAGCTCATCTTCTAAATGCTTTCATGCGGGATGGGCTGCACAATCAGGTATTATCGCAGCATCATTAGCAAAAGGTGGGATGACAGGTCCTGAAACAATATTTGAAGGCCGTTATAGCCTTTATCAAACACATGGCATCCGAGAGCAAGCGCAACCAGAGCAAGTCGCATTGGGATTAGGTGAGGTATGGGAGTTTTTAAATGTCTCTATTAAGCCTTATCCGGTGTGCCATTTTGCTCATGCAACGGTTGATTGCGGGCGTAATTTGCTGAAAAAAGGGATCACCGCTGATGATATCGAGAGTGTCGAGTGTGTTGTCGATCCGGTAGCGGCTGCCTTGATTTGCGAGCCACCTGAAACAAAATGGGCGCCTCAAACAGCTTATGGCGCTAAATTTAGTTTGCCGTGGTTATTTGCTGCGGGCTTTTTAGATAATGCTTTAACGCTATCTTCATTATTACCTGAAAACCTCCAACGGGAAGATATTCAATCGTTAGCGAAGCGGGTAAGTTATCGTTATCCCGAAAAAGGAGAAATTCCATTTCCTACCTATTTCCCCGGATTAATTTTCGTAACATTAAAAAATGGCGAGAAGCTCACGGAGAGATTAGATATTCAGTATGGTAATCTGAAAAATCCAATGGTAGATAAAGATGTGATCAGTAAATTTTACGATAATGCATCTTTGGTGATAGACGCTGAACAATCGGCACAATTAGTTGAAAAAATACTGCATTTCGACAATGTAACCATTTTAGAAATAACACAATTATTACGTGTTAAAGAATAGAAGGTTAAGCCGGAATAATACAAATAAGATGATTGTATGAAGGATTGGTTTTATCTACCAATCCTTTATCTATTGCCTTGCGCACATAAATTCAGATGTACAAACTATCTTTTCCCCAATTTTCACCGTACCTGAAAAGCTCACAATAGTGCGTCGTTGCCGGCGAAACTGGATCTCAATAAGTAGCTGATCGCCTGCTTTTACCACATCATAAAACCGAGCATTTTTTATGCTGGCAAAATAGCATCGCTGATCTTCACCCATGGGTGAAAGATAGTAATGTGCAAGAATGCCCGAAGCTTGAGCCATGCTTTCAAGGAGTAATAAAGGTGGGTAAAACTCGCCAAAAACAACGGTGTCATTGGTTGTGATATTTTTAATGGCGGTTAATTTGCCACTGGCAAGTTCAGTGGGCGTAGAAATAACGCGATCAATTAATAAGAATGGATAACGATGAGGCAATATTTCCATTATTTCATTGACGGAAATGGGCATACATTTTCTCCTCGTTATGATGATAGAACAAATCGTTTTTACAATAAAGGTGGCTATTATTCCATTCTTATTCAATATGGTACAGTATTGAGCTATGTTTTAGATAAGAAATTTTGGTTAAGTAGATAACAAAGACCAGAATAAGAAAAATCCAGCCTTTGTTATTTCTAAATAAGAATAGCTTATTAATCAAGTCGAGCAATAATTTGGCGTAAATCGTTCATTGCGGCTTCATTTAGTGGCTCTTGCGGCAAAATAGGGGAGCCAACTTCAAAACCTTGAATATTTAGGGATGCTTTAATACATGATGCGAGCGAGTATTTTGTAAACGCTTCATTGATTTGCCACATCTCTTTTTGTTTTGCTAATGCTGTATCAAAGTCGCCTTTTGTTGCGAGTTCATACAGTTCAACACATTGCTTTGGTAATACACAAGCGGGTCCTGCCATCCAACCTACACCGCCAAGTTTTAACACTAACAATGGAATATGAGCTGAAGCACTAAATATTTTAACGCGCTCGCCAAAAGTATTGATCATGGTGAGTAAGCGACCTGTATTGCTTGATGCATCTTTAATATATTCAATATTCGGGATATAGCTAAGTTCATTGAATAAAGAAATAGGAAGGACATCACCCAAAAGCCCAGGATTGGTATAAATGGTCATGGATTTTTCAGGAAACGCTTCGGCGATAGTTTGGAAATAACCCGCTTGTGCAGTTTCGCTTAATGGGTACATTTTTTGTGAAATCAATACCATGCCATCAACGCCTAATTGGGCGTATTGTTCAGCTTGATGACAAGCATCTGCGGTTGAAAAGCCCGCAACACCCGCAATAACAGGAACACGACCTGCAGTTTGATCAACAGTAATACGCACAATTTCATTTCGTTGCGCTTGAGAGAGGTAAGCGTATTCCCCTGTGCTACCTAAGGGGCTTAAACCATGAACGCCACACGCGATCAAATGATCGATCAATCGACGCAATGAGGATTCAAGAACAGTGCCTTTTGTTTGATCAATAGGGGAAACAAGATAAGGAAAAATACCATGAAAATGGGTCATAATCGGTGTCCTATTTTAATATGTTATTGCAATGATTTTATCTATTTTGGTTATTCTTGTTGCAGCGTGATATCTGCATGATTAATCACTTCATTTTGTTCATTTTTTAATGAGTCAAACAGAATTTGTGCCGCTTTCCCTGGGCTATTAGAATTAAAATAAAGGTTATAACGGATCGCGGGTAAAGCCGGTAAGCCTTCTTTTTCGCCTAATATACGTAAATCATCACCTGAAAGCTCTATGGAACGCGCCATAATGCCTAAACCGGCACGTACTGCGGCTCTGGCTCCTGAAAGTGTTGTCGCAACATAAGCGATCCGCCAACGAATACCTTGTTGATCAAGGTGATTTATCATCATATCGCGGTAAGTGCTAGGTTCATCTAATACAACTAATGGTAGCGGTTCATCAAGATCAAATCTGAAGTGTTTTCCGCAATACCATAAGGAGGGGGAAACGCGTAATACAATTTTGGGATAACCCACATGTTCTTCGGTAGAAATAGCTAAATCAAGCTCGTTATTTTCTAACATAGACATTAAAAACGGGCTACGTTTAACAATAATTTCCATAATCAAACGAGGATAGGCACCAGAAAAACGTGCGAGGAGATCCGGTAAAATCGTGTTGGCGGTGTCATCGGGAGAGCCAATTTTTAAGATCCCATCAATCTCTTCATGCATCAATGAAAGACACGCTTCATCATTCAAACGTAAAATACGGCGAGCGTAATTAAGCAGTTGTGTGCCGGCTTCTGTCAGTGTTTTATTTCGACCTTGGCGAGCAAACAACTCTTTGCCTATTAGTGATTCAAGCCGTTGCATTTGCTGGCTTACAGCAGATTGTGTACGACAAACAGATTCTGCTGCTGCTGCAAAGGTATTTCCATCGACAACAGCAACAAAGGTTCGGAGTAAATCAAGTTCTAAGTTAAAAATAGGGCGCTTTGCGGAAGTCATTATAGATATCTCTTAACTGGTGTTGTTGTGCTTAATAGAACAAAAGAAAAATATTTTTATAAGACTATTTTGGATGTTACGTAATCAATACTCATACTATGAAGAGTTGAATGAATAATCCATAACAAAGAGCAATAATTTCGAGAAGTTATCCATTCTTTGATGAAAAAGGAGAGTAAATGAAGGTAACTACTGATTTTTATACAGTGTTATGAGACAATAGCGCCTTTCTTGAAATCAGTTACAGAGTGGTTATGTCCCTTTCGCAATCCGTTAAAAATCAAATAAGTCAGTGGTATAAAGCCTTACCAGAGCATATTGAAGGGTTTATTCCTCGAGCGCCACAGCGTGAAATGATTGCTGAGGTAGCCAAGACTTTTTCTGATGAAATGGGACGCCATCTTGTTATTGAAGCTCCTACTGGCGTGGGTAAAACACTCTCTTATCTTATTCCGGGTATTGCAATTAGCCGTGATGAGAAAAAACCACTGATAATCAGTACGGCAAATGTGGCACTGCAAGATCAAATTTATAGTAAAGATCTGCCATTACTTAAAAAAATCATTCCTGATCTTACGTTTACTGGCGCTTTTGGTCGTGGGCGTTACTTATGCCCTCGTAATTTAGATGCGATTTGTGCAACGGAAGGCGAGCAAATTGACTTAATGTTTTTGCTTGAAGATAAAGTGGATGTGGCGACCAGCGCAGAAAGGGATATTTGCCAAGAACTCAAAAATGATTTTACCAGTTTCGGTTGGGATGGTTTACGTGATCATCATAAACGAGCGCTAACAGACAGTTTATGGCGTAAAATCAGTACGGATAAAATGAATTGCTTAGGGCGTAATTGCCAATACTATCATCGTTGTCCTTTCTTTATTGCACGTCGTGAAATTGACGAGGTCGATGTGGTTATTACCAATCATGCTTTAGTGATGGCGGCAATGGAAAGTGAATCCGTGTTGCCTGATGCTAAAAATCTGCTTTTGGTACTTGATGAAGGGCATCATATTCCTGATGTTGCGCGAGATGCCCTTGAAGTCGAAGGAGAAATAACCTTAGTTTCCCTTAATAATCAGCTTGATAATATCACTCGCCATGTTAGCCAATATTTAGCGCAATTTATTCCTGTAAAACCGCCTAAATTGGCTGATCCTATTCGTTTTGATGCGCACATTGCTAAGTTACGTGATGCCTATCAAGAGGTTGATACATTCACGCGAGCGCTATTACCTGAGCGCAGTGAACAAGATGAATATCTCTTTCCATTGGGGGAATTACCTGAACAACTTCTGTTAAGTTGCCAGACATTATTTAAACTAACGGATGGTTTAAAAATGCTGGGCGAAGCGATTTTAAACGATTTAACAGAACGGACAGCAAAAGAAGATGTTGTGCGTTTACATCGTGCCATTTTAACTACCAGTAGGATGGTGGGTTATTTAGAAAATATGGCGAAACTTTGGCGCTTAGCCACATTAGAGCAAACCTCAAAAGCACCAGTATCCAAATGGTTAACTCGCCGTTACGACAAAAAACAGTCTCATCTCTATTTTCATTGTGCAGGTATTCGAGTTAGTGAACAATTGACGCAATTATTATGGAAAAATATTCCTCATGTGGTGATTACGTCTGCAACATTACGTTCATTAAATAGCTATTCTCGTATTCAAGAATTGACGGGGTTAAGCGAACAATTTGATGATCGCTTTATTACGTTGTCTTCACCTTTTGAGCATCAAAAGCAAGGCAAACTCGTGATCCCAAAAATGCATTATGAGCCAACTATGCTCCATGAACGTGATCATTTAAAAGAGATGGCTCGTTATTTTCGCCAAGAAATGCAAGAGAATAATCACCGAGGGCAATTGGTTTTATTTAGCAGCCAACGTGCAATGGAAGGCTTTTTAGAAGAAGTGAAAGATTTGCGTTTATGCTTATTAGTGCAAGGCGATCAGCCACGCTATCGATTAGTTGAAACACATTGCAAGCGCATTGATGCGGGTGATAATAGTGTCTTAATTGGCTTACAATCTTTTGCTGAAGGGTTAGATTTAAAAGGCGATTATCTAACGCAGGTACATATCCATAAAATTGCTTTTCCTCCAGTGACTGATCCGGTGATTGTAACTGAAGGGGAGTGGTTAAAATCACTCAAACGCTATCCTTTTGAAGTGCAAAGCTTACCCAGTGCATCGTTTAATTTAATTCAGCAAGTCGGGCGTCTTATTCGTAGTCATCATTGTCATGGTGAAATTGTCATTTATGACCGACGTCTGTTAACTAAAAACTACGGTTCACGATTATTGACTGCATTACCTGTTTTTCCAATTTATCAACCGGATATGCCTAAAGAAAAAGACAAATAAAAAGGCCACCTAAAAAATAGGCAGCCTTTTAACGTCATAATGGTGATTTTTTATTAAGAATTAGTTCTCAATATTGGCTTCAATAAACCATAAGAACTTATCAAGATCACGCGATGCAGCAGTAAACATATCGGCAGTATCTTCGTCTTCAACTTCGTCAATAGCTTTACGAATATCATTAGCAACAACTGCATAACGATCAGCCAGTGCTTTTAGGTGATCTTGTACATCATGAATATCCAGTGGATAAGCTTTCAGTGGTGTTTTTTTACCGACAACTTGCGCGGTGCCTAATACTGTGCCACCTAATTGAACAACACGCTCTGCAAACTCATCTGTGTGCTGATTAATGGTATCGCGGAAGCCATCAACCATCTCATGAACAGAAATAAAGTTTCTGCCACGCATATTCCAGTGCGCTTGTTTTGTGATGAGAGATAGGTCGATAAACTGCGTCACCATCTGTTGCAATAATTCAATAGCGTGCAGTTTTACACTGTCATCAAGGTTATTACGGGTATAAAGCAGAGTTGAAGGTGTGGATTTGACTAATTTAGCAGTACTCATAATCGTTCTCCCTAAATAATTAATAACTCAATATCTTAATTTCTGTTAATGATGATAGTAAATTATTAATGGTTAGTCTTATCGATTGATACTATTAAATTGATAGGTCATCTATTAAAAAAATCTAATCTATCGAAATAGTCTATTTAGAGTAAGACAATGAGCGAAAAATAGCAATGATAGGTCAGTAAAGTTATTATTTAATAAGTAAAAAGGATCATAAGATCCTTTTACATTAATATTGATTTTTTACTGAGTAAAATGAGTTAAATATCTATTTTACTTCTTCAATTTTGGTTTTGCTTTTCATTGTCGCTGTTGAACCAATAGAGGCTAATACAATAAAGGCTAAGGCAACCCATTGTATTAACGTCAAATGTTCGTGTAAGAAAATAATACCAATAAAGGCACCCATACAAGGCTCTAAGCTCATTAAAGTACCAAATGTTTTGGCGGGTAAACGTGTTAGAGCAATCATTTCTAAGGTGTAAGGAAATGCGGTCGATAAAATTGCAATGGCTAATGCAATCGGCAAAATTGACCAACTAAACATAATGTCAGGGCTACTTTGTAACATACCAATAGGAACGAAAATAAAGGCAGCAACTAGAGAGCCAATTGAAACCGTTGCCGCACCGTAGCCTTTACCTGCACGTTGTCCGAATACAATATATAACGCCCAACCGACACCCGCACCCAGCGCATAAAGAATACCTAGAGGATCTAACCCGTGAATATTATCGCCAATAGGTAGCAATAATCCTAAGCCTGCAATGACTAAAATTATCCATAAAAAGTCGATGGCTCTGCGCGATGAAAACATAGCAACAGCTAAAGGACCTGTAAATTCAAGGGCAACTGCAATCCCTAAAGGAATGGTTTCAAGAGCAAGGTAGAAAAGGTAATTCATTGCCCCTAAAGATAAACCATATAGAAACAGTGGCATAATTGACTCGCGGTTAAATTTGAGTCGCCATGGCTTAAAGATAAAAAATAGGATCAAAGTACCCAATAATAGACGTAACGCTGTTACTGCTGGGGCGCCAATAACAGGAAATAGGCTTTTAGCAAGGGATGCGCCGCTTTGAATTGAAAGCATGGAGAGAAGCAAAAGAAGCACAGGGTAAAACACCTGTAATTTAGCTGAGTGTCTGGCTGACAACATCCTATAAAACCTCATCAATAATTAATCGTTATGTGTTCTCTGTTGGCAGATAACAAAGGATCGCATAATATAAAATAAAATCACCTGCTTTAATATAGCTATTCATTAATAAATATTTTTTGTTTTAATTTAGTTGAATGAGATTAGCTAAAATATAACTTAATTTATTTTTAATAAAATAAAAAATAATTTCTCATAAATATAAGTATTAATGATGATTAAATATATATATGAAATAAAAAGTGTAAAAACACTTTTTTTAACCTTTTTTATTAAAAACACCTTCAGTATAATTCCAAGCTCGATTTAACTAGCTAAAAGAGAATAAAAAATGAGTAAAATAAAATCTATCGCAGTGTATTGTGGTTCTAGTTTAGGCGCTTCAGATATTTATAAAGAACAAGCCATTATTTTTGCCAAAGAGCTAGTTAAACGTAATATTACCTTAATTTATGGTGGTGCTAGTGTCGGCATCATGGGTATTCTCGCTGATACTGTATTAGCCGAAGGCGGAAAGGTGATTGGTGTTATTCCTACGCTATTAGAAGGGCGTGAAATATCGCATAAAAATCTGACTGAACTGCATGTTGTTGAAACTATGCATCAGCGTAAAAGCAAAATGATAGAACTGGCTGGTGGTTTTGTCGCTTTACCTGGTGGTTTCGGTACATTAGAGGAGTTTAGTGAAGTCTTTACATGGAGCCAAATTGGTTTGCACCAAAAACCATTGGGCATACTTAATATTAATCAATTTTACGATCCACTTTTGATGATGATTGATAAAATGACAGATGAACAATTCCTACATGAAAAATATCGCCATATGGCGATTGTGGAACAATGTTCTATTCAATTATTAGATAAATTTGAAACGTATACCGCACCGCCTGTAAAAACCTACAATAAATAAAGGTAAAAAAATGATAATAATAAGAAAAGCAATTTTGTCTGATGTAGAAGAAATTAATACGCTTTACACTTATTTATTTAATGAAATGGCGAATTTACAACCCGATAGATTAAAGCCAGGTAAGCAAGATGAAGCATTTATTATTAATGGAATAAAAAATAATAAGTTTCATCTTTTGGTTGCAGATTTAGATGGCAAAGTGGTTGGATTTAGCATAGCGCAAATTCAAGAAACACCGATGTTTAACTGCTTGGTTCAGCGTAAATACGCTTATATTTATGATATTGTTGTTGACCCTTCTATTCGTAGCCAAGGTACAGGTAGTTTATTATTAACGGCAATGAAAGAGTGGGCTAAATCAGAAAAAATGACGCATCTTGAGTTATCTGTATTAGCTGAAAATGGTGCGGCTAAACGTTTTTACGAGCGTGAAGGATTAAAAGAAGTGAGCACAGTAATGGGAATTGCTTTATAGCAGGAAAAATTTACGTTAATTCTCATAGGATTAAGTGCATAGATAAAAATAAACCCGCTTAAAGGCGGGTTTATTAATTATATTATTCAGCTAAATTGTGGGTTTCCCCGCAATGATCGTACACAATACCCTGACATTTTCAACATCTTCTGCCGATATTTCAAACAGGTTTCTATCTAATACAATTAAATCGGCAAATTTTCCGACTTCTAATGATCCAATTTGTCTATCCATATCTAATGCCTGAGCGGCATTAATGGTAGCCGCACGCAAGACTTCAATTAATGTAAGGTTACGATCATTATCAAGGCGTGGGCTTGCTGCATCTTTTTGGCGAGTCATCGCGACTTTAAAATCGTACCATTCATTAAGTGGATCAATTGGCCAATCACTACCAAAAGCAACAGTAACGCCAGTATCAATAAACTTGCCAGCCGTCTCTAAATAGCCACAGCGAGATTTCCCCAGCATTTCAATATCTTTTTCGATATTGCTCTGTTCTACGGCTGCCCATTGGAAGGAGAGGAACGGGTAGGTTTTGAGTTGTGCGAAACGGGCATAATCTTTTTCACACATCAATTCATTATGTGCAAGCCCCGGTCTTATGTCTTTTTCAGGTAAGGCGTTACGCATTGCACTAATCGCATCAAGTGCAGTACTAATTGCACCTTCAGCAACAGTATGAATATGAGGGTGATAACCCGCACGGGCAATTTCTGTAACTAACGGCGTTAAAATTTCAGGTGAGAAATAGAGATCGCCAATATGTTCAGAGTCTTGCCAGTGTGGCGTATCATCCGTGCCAACATTAATACGATAAGGCGAGTGTAAGCGCGCTGTCATAATTGGCGCTTGTAATACACCATCAAGAAAAAGTTTGATATGGCGGATAGCAACACTGGGTTGAGCATCTTCGCTGATTTGATGCCATTGTGAAAAGCGAGTGGCAGCATGGCGTACCGCGTTTGGAATATCTTCAATACAAGGTACATCATCTGGCGTGATTTCAACGGCATTCTCTATGCGCAGGGTTAATTCACCCGCTTGTCTTAACGTGTTGAAGGCGCGTAATTGAGGCTCTCCCACACGAGCATCCATAATAGTGGTTACGCCTTGTTCATTTAATAATTTTTGAACATGGCGAGCTATTTGTAAATTTTGAGCTTCAGTCAGTGGAGGCAAGCTGTCAATGGCTTGCATTGCTGGCGCATCTTCAAGAATACCAATAGGGGTTCTATCACTATCACGTTCAATATTTCCATCAGGTGGATCAGGCGTTTCAGCGGTGATATTTAACAGCGCTAAAGCGCGAGAATTAGCAAGAACACTATGACAATCGCTAGAAAAGAGCAAAATAGGGCGCGTCGTATTTAAAGTATCAAGATGATAACGTGTCATTTGCACACCTTCAGGTTGCATACCTTCACGATACCATGCGGAAACTTTTAACCATTCAGTGTCACTATCAATATAGTTTTCATCAAGGTATTTCTGAATACGTAATAAAATATCATCGATAGAGAGTGATTGATAATCAAGATGGCAACCCGCTAGTGTTGCGCCTCCCCAGAATGGGTGCATATGTGCATCAATAATGCCCGGCATGACCATTCTTCCCTGTAAATCAATCTGCTCAGTATTTTCATTACAGTAAGAAAGTAGCTCCTCTTTTTTACCTGAAGCAATAATCACACCTTGGCTGATCGCGATAGCATCAACAATATTGTCATTATGATCAGCGGTATAAATAAGCCCGTTGTAATAGAGAGTGTCTGCAATTTGAAATGTCATTCTTCTACCTTGTATTGCTTTTTTAGCACGTAAAATGCGTGCTTAAATGATGATTTTGCTTATAGGGCATCCTGTTGCGTTTTGACGCGGGCGGTCATAGTAGAATTAAATCAGAGTGAATACTACAAGCTTGTTACATCGACTTAACGATGGATATGAATACAACTTAGAGATTGCGTGAAATAAGGTAAGTTTAAAGAAGATAGACTTACCTTATTCAAATATAAGTATGGTTACTTGTCCGGCAAATTGGTGGAGCACACTTCGCAATGTGGATTTTTAGGTAATTTGAATTCACGAAATTGCATTCGCATTGCGTCAAACATCAACACCTTACCATGTAAATGTTCACCATACCCTGTAAGCAGTTTGATGGCTTCAACGGCTTGTAAAGTACCAATTACGCCCACAACAGGTGCCATTATGCCAGCTTCAACGCAGCTTAAAGCATTATCACCAAAAAGATGACTTAAACAGCGATAGCAAGGCTCCTCATCTTGATAGGTGAATACGCTGATTTGACCTTCCATCCGAATTGCCGCACCAGAAACGAGCGGTTTTTTCTGATGAAAACAGAGACGATTAAGTTGCTCACGGACTGTCACATTATCAGTACAATCCATAACAATATTATGGTGGCTAATAAGCTCTGCTAACGCTTCATCTTCAAGTAACGCATCAACGGTTTCTATTGTGACATGAGGATTAATGGCTTCTAATGTTGCTTTTGCAGATAGTACTTTAGGTTGACCAATCGTAGCGTCGCGATGAAGAATTTGGCGCTGAAGATTAGAAAGTGAAACCGTATCAAAATCTAATAAGGTGAGTTTTCCCACTCCCGCGGCTGTAAGATATTGTGAGGCACTACATCCTAAGCCTCCTGCGCCAACAATCAGTACAGAGGCACTTTTCAGCGCCTCTTGACCATCAAAATCAAAGCCTCTTAATACAATCTGGCGATTGTAGCGTAGGGCTTCTTCATCCGTTAATTCAATACTCATAAAGGCTATTCGCTTTTTAACAGAGAATTAAATAGCTCAATAGTAACCGTTTCGCCAGCTGCGACTTTACCGCGTTCACGCTCTAAAACGATAAAGCAGTTAGCAACACTAAAGGAGCTATAAACATGAGAGCCTTGATGCCCAGATGTTTCCACTTGCCATACGCCATCGGCATTAATACTGGCGATACCGCGTTGGAAATCAAGACGACCCGCTGATTTTTTCAATGGAGATTGTGCAATAGCTTGGAAACGTTGCGGTGCTTTCCAATGGCTAAAACCAGATAGGCGTGCAATTAACGGTTGAACCAATTGATAGAATGTCACGGTTGCTGATACTGGATTACCCGGTAATCCGCAGAACCATGCATTGTGTAATCGACCAAAAGCAAAGGGTTTTCCCGGTTTAATGGCTAATTTCCAAAAACCAATTTCGCCAATTTCATCAAGAATTTGTTTGGTATAATCAGCTTCACCTACAGAAACACCACCACTGCTGATCACTAAATCTGCTTCTTGATCAGCCTTTTTAAAGGTTTCACGCAGTTTCTCTGGTGAATCAGGAATAACGCCTAAATCTAAAACTTCACATCCTAGTTTTTCAAGCATTAAACGTACCGCAAAGCGGTTGGTATCATAAATTTGACCCGCTTTTAATGGCTGACCGATGGTTTGTAATTCATCACCCGTTGAGAAAACTGCAACTTTTAAACGACGATAAACGTGTACTGTTGCCACACCTAAAGAGGCGATTAAAGGTAATTGTGCTGTTGAGAGTTTAGTGCCAGCAGGTAATACAATGTCATTTTCTTTAATATCTTCACCAATACGGCGAATATTTTGACCTTTTTTAGCAGGCTGTGAAAAACGGACACCGTGTTCGGTCACTTCGGCTTCTTCTTGCATAATGACAGTATCAACACCAGTAGGAACCATTGCCCCGGTCATAATGCGTACACATTGCCCAGCAGGAAGTTCTCCTTCAAAAGGAATACCAGCGAACGATTTACCCGCAACAGGAAGTGGAATTTGAGCATCTAAGTCAGCGTAACGAAGCCCGTAACCATCCATTGCCGAATTATCAAAAGGCGGAACATTCAGTGGAGAAGTAATATCTTCACTTAGAATATAATCTGCGGCGTTATTTAATGGAATGTTAAGGGTGTTGGTAATTGCCAGCGGTTTTTCAAGTAGTTTTTCTAGCGCTTCATCAAGAGATAATAAACCGCTAACGTGACATTGACTCATCATATACTCCAAGATCTATCGAAATGTTCTGTTTTATTTCATGA
>JAEYFY010000117.1 GCA_023454395.1 Pseudomonadota bacterium | reverse complement strand
ATGGGGTGTGATCCCACTTTCTGTTTCTACAATTTTATGTCCGGCGTAGGTATCACCATTTCTGGAACGCACTTTATACGCAATAAACCAATATTCCATATCATCACCGTTTACGTTATTAATCATGTAATTACCATAGCCGTTTATGACCTGCTTTAATGTGATAATAATCAATAATTTTTAGTTTAATAAAATCGTTTTATAAAAAGATGAACTTTATCGTAAGAAAATTAAGCGTGACCTGCCATTTCTAATTGCACTAATTTTTTTATTTTTACTGCTTTTTCAAAGTGATCAAATTTATGTGTCATTATCCACCACGTTGCAGCTTCCATAAGTAATTCAGGATTGTCATTTTTATTAGCAAAAAAAGCATAAAATGATAATCCCACGCCCTCTCCTTTGGCTGAAATTTTGTCATTACATATTTGAATTATTTTTTGTTGTAGTGATTTTCTCATATTCTCTCTATCTTTATTGTTGGCGTGATAATAAATAGCTAAGACTAAACACGCTATCCATGAAATTTATTCCATAACAAAATAAGCAACCACGCCGCGATAATCCAGCAAATAACCGCCGTAGCCAATGCTGTAAATAATTTTACATAGTTGATCATCACATAAAGTGAAATTAGGTAAATCATATAAGGAATAACAGCCCATAAACTAAAAATAATAGTAGTGCGTAGCGCTTCAATAGAACGTTCAGAGCCAACAATATAGTGTGCAATAAGCGCAAAAGTTGGAAATAATGGAACCAATCCCGCAATATAATAATGGCGAGATTTTGATAAAACGGCGATTAATACCACTACAAACGCACCTATCAGTGCTTTAATCAGTAATCCCATTCTTTTTCCATCAATTTATAAAAACCTTACTACTATCATACCTATTCATATTGGTATGTGAGCTGGTTTTATTTTTAGTTATTTAAAATGTGATTAAATACTTATCATGGGAAAAAGCCCAATAAAATTATTGAGCTTTAATGCATATTAAATTTTTTTTAAGCAAACATTAGTCTTCTTGCCAAGAAATATCTTGTTCACTTTCATCTGTTCTCAGCAAAACCAACTCGCCTAACTCGGTTGTTTTATAGGTATTCGTTCTATAATGCTTCGTTTTTTTCCCTGTTTGAGGATCTTTTGTGATCCAATAAATACTACCTTCAAAATCAATTCCTTGGTAATAAGTCGAAAAACGTTTACGTTCACCGTCATGCCAACCGACGACAATGACTGATTGAGTACCCGCGGTCAGTTCTTCTAAAGGAAATTCAGAGAGTAGCAATCCATTATCACCAATATTAGCAGAACAGTTTTGCCCCCCAACAAAAGCGGAACAACTTGCATCCGTCCCACTGATTTCAGAATGATTACCAAAAATAGCCGCCGTTTTAAAGTTATCCTCCGAGACAACATTAGCGTTATTTCCTGTCGCAATACCTATACTGCCTTCAGTAAGATCTTGCACCCAAGTATTATCGCCTGTTGAGATACCAATTGAATTTTCTGCATAACTATAAATAACGGCTTCATTACCTGTCGTAATAGCAATGGTGTTTTTTACTAAAGGGCTTCCATTTTCATCTGAATCATAACCATGGGAGATAGTCGATTTTTGCCCTGACGAGAAAGTAACTGATTGACTTGATGCTTCGACAAAACTTTCTTCACCTGAGGTGATAAAAAGTGAATTTTTGCCATGCTTAATAATATCGTTATCTTCATCATATTCTGTACCTTTATTATCATAAATTTTGACATTTTTACCGGTATGAATAATTTGTGCATCTTCACCAATGCAATTAACCATTTGCTCATCTAACACTAAGATTGCATTTTTACTTTCACCACTTAAAACAAGCGCTTTATTTGTTGTTACAGTTGACATAATAATATCCTTATTAATATTTCCATTATTTAACACACCCAAACACTGTCTAAATATACAGTACTTATATTAAATAACAATCTCTCTATTAAATTTTAGAAAATAAAATAACGATAATATAATCAAATAGATAAAAGCAACTAACACATAATATATCTATAATTAATCAAATAAAGAAAAAATAAAATAGAAAAAATTGAAAAGAAAGATGATGACCGAGCTTTATATAAAACTAATCCAACATAGGTTAAGTAACTTATTTAACAATGACTTTTGATCTTTTTGAATTATAAGAAGAGATAAAGAAGAGATAAAAAAGTGGGTTGCTTTGATATGGATGTGCAAAATCGCACATCAATAAAATGATGTGTCTATCCCGCCTGCAAAAATCGGGGCGCTCATTATCATAAATAACAAACAATAGTATAAGTATTCGAAGGTTTAATCACATTCAAAAGCTTATATCATCTATTCAATGACATTGAGCAAGATGCCCCATCTCTATTTTGATTTTCTTTAGTGTAGTTATTTATAGTAGCAAATTGAAGAAAACAAAAAAGCCTCATTGAGAGGCTTCAGAATATTTTACTTACTAAAAATAAAAATCAAAATAACGAACACCATTTTATTACCTATCAAAAACCCTTCCGTTGGTTGATTTTAAGTATGCATATTCACTGTACGGCAATCTAATAATGATATCGTCTTTATCAATTGCATTTCCTAACATTCTCATTCTGCACAACAGACTTACTCCCCCTGTTTTCTGTATACATAGGCTATCTGGGCTCTCAAAAAACCTCATATCACCCTTTTTCCAGATAACAACTGTTACACCATTTGGTATCGCACCTATTGGCTGTACTGTAAATATGGTTAATTTATTATAAGCAAAAATGGTCAAGGAAATAGCTAGAATGGCAAGTATCACTAGTAACTTTTTCATTGCACACTTTCTTCCTTTTTATTATAACTTCCAGTTACAAGCGGATGATATTTCTTTTGCTATCGTATCTATATTTTCCAGATTAAATTCAGCTATTACTTGAGTTTTACCATACGGGCTATACCCAGAAATTAAACTCTTTTTACCCACTAAACTTTTAATTAATGATACAGATTTTGGTGCAAATAATGATGTACCTCCCTCTCCAACTCCCCATGACTGAGTTAAGGGTTTTTCTTTATCTATTCGTAGAGTCACCTTGGAATTATAACCACTACCAATATAGTCCCTCATTGATAAATAAGCCTCAGTCCTATCATTTTGGCAACGTAACACAAGTGATACATCTTGATCTTTTGCAGAAAGAATTGCGTAATAATCTATTTTGTCTGTTAATTTATTTTCTTCCTTACTAACCAACCAATCGCCAACTTTTTGATGGTCAGCAGCAAAAACAGAGCTAGAAAGTGATAATACAGAAATAAGTAAGATTTTTTTCATTATAAATATTCCTTGCGAGTAATAAACTAATCTTATGTTATGTATTATCTTTATCTTACTAGAGGTAAATTTATTTTTTATACCTATTTTCGTGATCCGTATCCCTAGTTATCACTAGTAGCGCCAATATCATCCTAAAAAATATAAAAAAAATCCCCAATTAAGAGACACAATATGTGATCTTAAACATTTCAATTTTGTTCTTGCTTTAACTAAATATGGTAGAGAATGAAGATAACAAAAAAGGATGCTATGTGACCTTATTGAGATAATTAAGCTCTGCCTAGCAGGCATCGAAAAATAAAATATGATATCTTTCTTTTAAGATATTAAAATATTACTTCTTTCTGAGGCATTTAATGAAAAAATTTTTATTTCTTTTGCTGTTCCCTATGCCACTTGCTGCTCAAGTTTATCTTTGGGATGGAAATTCTGTACACGAATATAACCAAGCAAGAGAACGAATAATGAATGACACTATACTAGATGGAACCGATATTGTTAAATCGGGCATGTACTCAGGCTATATAGCAGGAACGCTTGATTTGGGTTCAGGTATTCTTTTCTGCCCTCCACCCAATGTTACGCTAAACCAAGCTATGGACGTTGCGGCTAAACACCTAAAGAATTCACCTGAGGCTCGTGACAAGCAAGCAAGTCATCTGGTAGTAGATTCTTTTATTAACGCATGGCCCTGCCAAAAAAAATAAGTTAATCGGATAAAAACCAGCCATACTTGAGCAATAAACAACCCACCGAAGTGGGTTGTTATGCTTAATCTAACTCAATCTTCTAGCTTTACCCCAATAAGATACATAAATAATAATTAGAGACACAATCCCTACTATGATTGCTATACAAAGACTGTTATTTGGACTAAATATCTTTGCCATTCCTGAACTTAAAAAACCAAGAGTAATAAAATCAAATAAATCTGAAATATATAGATTTTTTATGTAATCAGTCTTAATTGTAAAAAAAGTAATTAGAGATAATATAAACATCTAAGATTCATAATCATCTTTACCAAATAATGAAATAAAAAAAGTTAGCATTAAATAAACTAATATCCATACATATATGACAAATAAAACAAAAATAAATTTATTTAAACAAATATTTTTCTCTGTTTCATATTTATATAACCACTCGAATTTTAACTATATGGTACGAAAGTATATTGAATAAAATTAATTTTTTTTATAAAAAAATATCTAATTTAATTTACTATGACATTCTTTATATTTTTACCACTACCACCGTGATAAAGTTTTTTGATTGGTGTGCACCACCATTCTTCTCCCACAATCCTTTAGCCTCTCTATCTTTTAGTTTTTCTATAAATCCTAAAAACACATCATCAAAGACCAATAGCTCTGATGCTTTTATAATGTATCCCAAGCTATTAGGGAATGATCCATCAATACTAGTTTTGGAAGAACTTTATTTATCTTGATCTTGGTCTTTTGATGTTATCAAAACTGTTGACTGTGGCTATATGAAAAAAGAAAAGCCTATTCCTGATCCTCTGACTGAAGATGAATTCAAGAGGCTGTAGCTAGCATGTCAGAATAATCAATCTAGAAACATGCTCATTCTATCTGTATATACAGGGCTAAGACTGGGTGAATTAACAGGGTTAGCATGGGAGGATATAGATCTAGTAAAAAAGACAATAATGGTCAGAAGGAATGTTTGTGGTCCATCTGACTTTTCATACCCGAAAGGCACACCTATGCTTGCTGGATGTTATCTGCTGGAGCGAATCCTGCATTCATTGCAACACAGATGGGGCACTCGTCATCAAAAATGGTACACGATGTTTATGGTGCTTGGATGCCTGAGAACGATCAAGACCAAATATCGCTATTAAACCAAAAATTGAATGATTCTGTCCCCTATGTGTCCCCATCGAGTCACAATAAAGATAACATTCGATTTATATCAAATAGTTAACCCTATCACACCTGCATGCTCATAATTTCTTGATAAGCCGCGACGAGCTTATTACGCACTTGTACGCCCATTTGTAATGAAATACTGGATTTTTGCATATCCACCATCACATCGTTTAATTCAACACCTGGAGTACCTAAGGTAAACGCTTGAACTTTGTTGGTTGCATTCACTCGAGTTTCATTAATTTTACCCACGGCTTGAACAAGCTGAGTTGCAAATCCTGCTTGTACTGGCTGGGGTTTCGCAATATTGGATG
>JAEYFY010000083.1 GCA_023454395.1 Pseudomonadota bacterium | reverse complement strand
CTGTGTATGATATTGGGCTTATAACTTGAATATCGTCGATATCGACAACAATGAGGAAAAGTGAATGAGTTTTTTCATTTCTGATGCTGTTGCTTCTGCTGGACAAGCAGCACCTGAAGCTAGCTTTATGTCTATTTTACCGATGTTAGTGATCTTTATTCTGATTTTCTATTTTATGATCCTACGTCCACAGCAAAAACGTACTAAAGAACATCGTAAACTGATGGATTCTATTGGTAAAGGTGATGAAGTTTTAACGACGGGTGGTTTAATTGGTCGTGTTGTTAAGGTTTCAGATAACGGCTATATCGTTGTTGCTCTGAATGAAACAACTGAAGTAACTATCAAACGTGACTTTGTTGCCGCTGTATTACCTAAAGGCACAATGAAAGCTATTTAATAACATTTCCCCAAAGGGAAAAGGGAACTGCCGTGCTAAACCGTTATCCTTTGTGGAAGTACCTGATGTTGATATTCGCTATCCTCATCGGTCTGCTTTACGCACTTCCTAACCTATATGGAGAGGATCCGGCTGTTCAAATCACTGGCGCGCGGGGAACCGCCGCCAATGAGCAAACACTGGATCAAGTTCGATCTTTATTAGATAAAGAAAAAATTGAAGCGAAATCTATTGCACTTGAAAATGGTGCGATTTTGGCTCGTTTCGGTAACCCTGATATTCAGTTACGTGCTCGCGAAGTGTTGTTGCCTGCATTAGGCGACCAGTTCATTGTTGCACTTAACCTTGCTCCGGCAACACCAAAATGGTTAGAAGCCATTGGTGGGGAGCCGATGAAACTGGGGTTAGACTTACGTGGTGGTGTTCACTTCTTGATGGAAGTTGATATGGAAACCGCGTTAGGTAAACTTCAGGAACAAAATGTTGAAAGTCTACGTACATTATTACGTGACGAAGGCATTCCGTATTCATCTATCCGTAAAACGGATAACTATGGCGTTGAAATCCGTTTCCGTAATTCGGATGATCGCTCTAAAGCTTCAGATTACCTAACTCGTCGTAACCAAGATCTCATTTTTAGAGATGGCGCAAATAACTCATTAAGAGCTATTTTTACTGACGAACGTTTACGTGATGCGCGTACTTATGCAGTACAGCAAAACATCACAATCTTACGTAATCGTGTTAACCAGTTAGGTGTTGCAGAGCCATTAGTCCAACGTCAAGGTGCTGACCGAATTGTTGTTGAATTACCAGGTATCCAAGATACCGCTCGTGCTAAAGAAATCTTAGGTGCGACAGCAACATTAGAATTCCGTTTAGTCAATACCACCGTTGATCCTTCTGCTTTAGAAACAGGTCGTATTCCGGGTGATTCAGAAGTGAAATATACCCGTGAAGGTAGACCAACTATTCTTTATAAACGCGTTATTTTAACGGGTGACCACATTACTGATTCAACTTCTCAAGCTGATGAATATGGTCAACCTCAAGTGAATATTTCACTTGATAGCGCGGGTGGTTCTATCATGTCTAACTTTACGAAAGACAACGTCGGTAAACCGATGGCAACACTGTTCGTAGAGTATAAAGACAGCGGTAAACGCGATGAGAATGACCGTGCGGTATTAGTTAAAAGCGAAGAAGTTATCAACGTTGCGAATATTCAGAGTCGTTTAGGAAATAGCTTCCGTATTACGGGTATTTCAAATGCCAATGAAGCACGCCAATTGTCTCTGTTATTACGTGCTGGTGCGTTGATTGCACCTATTCAAATCGTTGAAGAAAGAACGATTGGTCCAACTTTGGGTCTGCAAAATATTACCCAAGGTTTAGAAGCGTGTTTATGGGGTCTGATTGCGTCTGTTGCCTTTATGATAATTTATTATCGTAAATTTGGTGTGATTGCGAGTACTGCATTAATGGCAAACTTAGTGTTAATCGTTGGGGTAATGTCACTATTACCGGGCGCAACACTGACTATGCCGGGTATTGCAGGTATCGTATTAACACTTGCCGTCGCCGTCGATGCCAACGTACTGATAAACGAACGTATTAAAGAAGAATTACGTAATGGTCGATCAGTACAACAAGCAATCCATGAAGGTTATAAAGGTGCCTTCTCCAGTATTATTGATGCGAACTTAACCACATTAATTACAGCTGTGATCCTTTATGCAGTCGGTACCGGCTCAATTAAAGGCTTTGCTATCACAACTGCAATCGGGGTTGCAACATCCATGTTTACCGCTATCGTCGGTACTCGTGCGATTGTAAACCTGTTGTATGGTGGTAAACGCGTTAAGAAACTGTCTATTTAAGGAGCACGTTGTGGCACAGGATTATACTGTTGAACAATTAAACCATGGTCGTAGAGTCATTGACTTTATGCGTTGGGACAACGTCGCCTTTACTATTTCGTTTCTGCTTTTGATAGCGTCAATTGCTATCATTTCCGTGAAAGGATTTAACTGGGGACTGGATTTTACAGGTGGTACAGTAATTGAGATCAATCTCAGTCAACCAGCCGACCTTGATAAAATGCGTGATAGCCTAGATGCAGCGGGTTTTAAAGATCCTCTGTTACAAAACTTTGGTAGCAGTCGCGATATTATGGTGCGTATGCCTCCTGTTGAAGGACAGGCAGGTCAAGAATTAGGTAAGAAAGTCATCGATGTTATCAATGCTGAAGTTGATAACGATGCAGTGGTAAAACGTATTGAATTTGTGGGGCCAAGTGTTGGTAGTGAATTGGCTCAAACAGGTGCAATGGCGTTATTATCCGCACTTATCTGTATTCTTATCTATGTTGGATTCCGTTTTGAATGGCGTTTGGCGTTAGGTGCGGTTATTGCACTTGCGCATGACGTGGTGATAACACTGGGTGTTCTTTCACTGTTCCACATAGAAGTTGACTTAACCATTGTGGCGTCATTGATGTCTGTTATCGGTTACTCACTGAACGATAGTATCGTTGTATCAGACCGTATTCGTGAGAACTTCCGTAAAATTCGTCGAGGAACATCATATGAAATTATGAACGTTTCTCTTACGCAGACGTTAAGCCGTACCATCATGACATCAGCAACAACATTATTAGTTGTATTAATGCTGTATATCTTTGGTGGTTCAATGCTTCAAGGCTTCTCTTTAGTTATGTTAATCGGTGTTTCAATCGGTACTATTTCTTCTATTTATGTGGCTTCTGCATTAGCACTGAAAATGGGAATGAAACGTGAACACTTGATTGTGCAAAAAGTGGAAAAAGAGGGTGCCGATCAGACAACACTCTTACCATAATAGAGCGTTTTTCTGATAAAACATCGCAAACACCCTGCCAGTATATACTGACAGGGTGTTTTTTGTTCACTGAACAGGTACACTGTTTATGAGTGTTGTCAAAAGTAGGAATAACTATGCATTGCCCATTTTGTGGAGCCGTAGATACCAAGGTAATTGATTCCAGACTTGTTGGTGATGGTTCACAAGTGCGCCGTCGTCGCCAATGTCTTGTTTGCCATGAACGTTTTACTACCTTTGAAGTAGCAGAGTTAGTGATGCCTCGTATTGTGAAAAGTGATGAAATACGTGAGCCTTTTGATGAAGAGAAACTTCGTCGAGGCATGCTTAAAGCATTAGAAAAGCGTCCAGTGAGTTCAGACGATGTCGAAGCTGCAATAAGCCATATTAAATCACAATTAAGAGCAACGGGTGAAAGAGAAATCCCTTCAAAAGAAATTGGCAATTTTGTTATGGAACAACTAAAGAAACTCGATAAAGTAGCTTATATCCGCTTTGCTTCTGTTTATCGTAGTTTTGAAGACATCCGTGATTTTGGTGAAGAAATTGCAAAATTACAGGATTAATACATTAATACTGTGCTTTATTTAATGATTTGAAAAATAACGATAAATAATAGAATTACATGTAATTATTATGATAAATAACAACAGCAATAATCCAAGTGAAAATGAAAGTCTGCAAGATGAACACTATATGCGTCGAGCCATAGAGCTTGCAGCATTAGGTCGTTTTACAACATCGCCTAATCCTAATGTGGGGTGTGTGATTGTAAAAGAGGGTGAGATTATTGGTGAAGGTTATCACCATCACGCAGGTGGTCCTCATGCTGAAGTCAATGCCTTAAGAATGGCTGGAGATAAAGCAAAAGGGGCGACAGCTTATGTCACACTAGAGCCTTGTAGCCACTTTGGTAAAACACCACCTTGTTCTGATGCTTTGATTAATGCAGGCATAAAACGCGTTGTTGCTGCGATGCAAGATCCCAATCCTCTGGTTGCAGGACGAGGATTACACAAATTATTATCAGCCGGAATTGATGTTTCACACGGTGTTTTAATGCAAGAAGCTGAGAAATTGAATGTTGGCTTTTTTAAACGCATGAGAACCGGTTTCCCTTATATCCAGCTAAAATTAGGTGCATCTTTAGATGGTAAAACGGCATTAGCATCAGGCGAAAGCCAATGGATAACCTCTAAAGCATCTCGTCGGGATGTACAAAATTTCCGAGCAAAAGCTAGCGCTATTTTAACCACAAGTGCGACAGTGCTTGCTGACAACCCTTCTATGAATGTACGTTGGGAAGAGCTTTCAGATGAGATAAAAGCCATTTATCCAGAAGAAACATTACGTCAACCTATTCGTATTGTTGCTGATAGCCAAAATAGAGTGACTGAAGATCATAAAATCACTCAAATTGAAGGCGAATGCTGGTTGGCGCGTACAAAATCACAGCCAAGTGACTGGCAAGGCAATGTATCTGAAATCCTATTACCAACGAATGGCAAAAACAGTGGTGTAGATTTAGTTTTATTAATGATGCAATTGGGTAAACGCAATATCAATACCGTATGGGTTGAAAGTGGCGCTCATTTTGCTGGTGCATTATTAGAGGCTGGGCTTGTTGATGAGCTTATTATTTATATTGCACCTAAAATTTTAGGCGATGATGCGCGTGGATTATTTGCACTTTCTCCACTTTCATCATTATCAGAAGCACCTGAATTTACAGTAGATTCTCTTCAACAAATTGGCTCTGATATCAGAGTTTGTTTAAAACCTCGTTATTAATAGACGCAAATAAGTGTGTCTACGGCGCTATTTGTAGTAAAATGGCACCGTGTGTGTTATTTCCTGTC
Source organism: Pseudomonadota bacterium (assembly GCA_023454395.1). Classification (GTDB taxonomy): domain Bacteria; phylum Pseudomonadota; class Gammaproteobacteria; order Enterobacterales; family Enterobacteriaceae; genus Proteus; species Proteus appendicitidis. The sequence continues at coordinate 347 of JAEYFY010000083.1, read as the reverse complement.
GTTACGACATCGTTATCAGCCAACTAAATGCCTTGATTTATCAAGGGTTTTTGGCTCCTTTGCTGTGTAATAATAAAACAGAGCGCAGTAAGGGAAAGAATATGATAAAATCCGCGCCCCCGCGGATAGGAGAAAAAGGTAACCTATGAACGTAATCAAAGGTGTTGTCGCGGCGCCAAACGCACGCGTAGCAATTGCAATTGCCCGTTTTAATAACTTCATCAACGACAGCCTATTAGAAGGTGCGGTTGATGCATTAGAACGCATTGGACAAGTTTCCTCTGAAAATATTACCGTCGTTTGGGTTCCAGGCGCTTATGAGTTGCCATTAACGGTTAAAGCATTAG
>JAEYFY010000024.1 GCA_023454395.1 Pseudomonadota bacterium | reverse complement strand
CGCACTGTTAAGTTGTTTAACAAGATCGATATTGCCAATTTGCGTTTCAGTGTTGTTATGACTCATCAGCATATACATCCATTAGTTATTCAGTTATTTCGATACCATTGACAAACGTTGTGCAAAGGTTGAAGTCCTTGTCAAAAGAAGCGAGGTTAGCAATTTTTCCAGCTTCAATTGTTCCCAATTCTTTTTCCATTCCAATTGCACGAGCAGGATAAAGTGTTGCCATCCGCAATGTTTCATCTAATGGAATACCTACATGGATCACGCTATTTTTAATTGCACCAATCATGGTCAGTGATGATCCACTCAATGTGCCATCGGCATCGACACAAAGGCCATTACGATAATATATGGTTTTACCTGCAAAAACGAAGCTATCCATCTCATTTTTACTAGGATCAAGCCCCGCTGGCGCAGTTGCGTCTGTGACTAAAAGTAGTTTTTCACCTTTTAAACGCTTGCTGTTACGAATATTTGCCCATGAAACATGTAAACCATCAGCAATGATACCAGCATAAACCTCAGGTGTATCATAAATGGCACCGACAAGCCCTGGACCTCTGCCTGTAATATAAGGCATTGCGTTGTAAAGGTGAGTCGATAATGAGATACCATTACGGAACCCTTTACGCGCTTCTTCATAAGTCGAATTGGAATGACCCGCAGAAACAATGATACCTGCTTTGATTAATTGACGAACATACTTTTCATCAACCATTTCTGGTGCAAGGGTGATTTTGGCGATGACATCAGCATTATCGCACAAATAGCTAATCATCTGAGCACTTGGTTGACGAATGAATTGTGGATCATGAGTCCCTTTTTTAATCACATTGATATAAGGACCTTCTAAATGTAATCCCAACACTTTATTTTCATGTTTCTGCATATAAGCACGAGTTGCTTCAATGCCTATTTTCATCAATTCATCAGAACAGGTAATTAACGTTGGTAAATAACTGGTGCAACCTAAACGTTCATTCGCTTTTTGCATTATTTCTAACGTTTCAACGGTGACATTTTCTGGCGTATCATTAAATTGCACACCACCACAGCCATTAACCTGTAAATCGATAAAACCGGGAGAGACAATTGCACCTTTCATATCACGAGTTGTGATATCTTTTGGCAGTTGATCCTGTGGGCAAACCTGCTCAATACGGGAGCCGTTAATAATAATGGCGTGGTTTTCTAAACGGTCGTAACCTGTATAAATAACAGCATTTGTTAAGGCAAACATACCTTTGTCTCCTGATAAGGGAAGTCAATCTAAAAATCCGATATCAGCCAGCAAATTCTGGCTGATAAGTAAGAGAGCTTAGCCTTTTCCACTACTTAATCAGTAGGTACTTATTTTACTAAACTTAGTCTTGGTATTTCTGACACTCTTGCGCTTCAATCTGTTGGAAATAACGCAATGTTTTTACTCGTAATTCCATTGTTGCAGGATCATCACACACTAAAATTGCTTTAGGGTGAAGCTGAACACAGGAAATCGTCCATAAATGGTTAACAGCGCCTTCTGTTGCCGCATGTACTGCTTGCGCTTTATTAAAACCAGTTGCCAAAATCATTAATTCTTCAGCATCTAATAATGTGCCTACACCCACTGTCAGTGCATATTTAGGAACATGATTAACATTATTGTCGAAGAAACGTGAATTTGCTAAGCGTGTATCTTCAGTTAGCGTTTTCATACGAGTGCGTGAAGAGAGTGATGACGCAGGTTCATTAAATGCAATGTGACCGTCGTTACCTACACCGCCCATAAACAAATTGATTTTGCCATAAGACTTAATTTTAGCCTCATAACGTTCGCATTCTGCTTGTGGATCTTCTGCATTGCCGTTTAATAAATTGATATTTTCATCTTTAATATCAATATGATTAAAGAAGTTTTCATACATAAAAGTACGATAACTTTGTGAATGATCTGATGGAATGCCAACATATTCATCCATATTGAACGTTACAACGTGTTGGAAGCTAACTTTTCCTGCACGATGTAATTCAATTAATTCTTTATATGTCGCCAATGGCGTGCCACCAGTCGGTAAACCAAGTACGAAAGGGCGCTCTGCAGTTGGATTAAATGCGTTGATCTTCTCAACGATGTAATTTGCAGACCACTTACCAACTTGTTTTGCCGTTGATAGGGGGATTAACCTCATAGTAACCTCATAGAAAAAAGACAAAATCTGATAACTCAGCAATGTGTTATTTTATCGTGTGATTATCAGTGGCTCATCTATACTCGTCATCCTTCAAATTGCAGGGGTGTTGGCTACGCTCAGCTATCTGAATCACATACATGAGTATACTCATCGGGATATCTTTGCTTGCCACCTACCTGCAACTCGAATGATTTAGAGTGTATAACACGAATTTCTTTTCATTTTTAGCTGGTGATCGAAATGTCCTGCCAAAAGATATTTTTAATCATAAAATAAGCTTTCTGACTTAGCCAGCATTTCAGCTAAAAAATATACTATATTGGTGACTTATCTCACAAATTATGACTAATTAATTTGCGATACGAAATAAATTTTTTAGACTAAAAATGGAATTAAATAATTAGCTCATCAATTTTCTTATAAAATATGAATGAGTATGAATAAGATCCCAATATAGGGGCTATCCAAGGGGGAGTTTGTGAATATTTTAAGTTATCTGCAGAAGATAGGGCGGGCGCTGATGGTGCCTGTTGCTACATTACCTGCAGCAGCAATTCTGATGGGGATTGGCTACTGGATTGATCCAGTAGGCTGGGGTGGCGATAACGCGCTTGCTGCCTTACTTATCAAATCTGGTGCTGCTATCATCGACAATATGTCAGTCTTGTTTGCCATTGGTGTTGCTTATGGTATGTCGAAAGACAAAGACGGCGCTGCTGCTTTAACCGGGTTTGTGAGCTTTTTAGTTGTTACAACACTGTGTTCACCGGCTGCGGTTTCAATGATTAAAGGTATCCCGTTAGCAGAGGTGCCTGTCGCATTTGGTAAAATAGAAAACCAGTTTGTGGGGATCTTAGTTGGTGTGCTTTCAGCTGAACTTTATAACCGCTTTAGCCAAGTAGAACTGCCTCTCGCACTCTCTTTCTTTAGTGGCCGACGTTTAGTTCCTATTTTAGCGTCATTCCTCATGATTATCGTTGCCTTTATCTTGATGTATATCTGGCCTGTTATTTATGGCGGATTAGTCAGTTTCGGTGAAAGCATTAAAGATATGGGGGCGCTAGGTGCAGGTATTTATGCATTCTTTAACCGCTTATTAATTCCTGTTGGTCTACATCATGCGTTGAACTCTGTATTCTGGTTTGACGTTGCAGGTATTAATGATATTCCTAATTTCCTTGCTGGTCAGAAATCTATCGATGCTGGTTTAGCGACAGTGGGTATAACAGGTCGTTACCAAGCAGGTTTCTTCCCTGTTATGATGTTCGGTTTACCAGGTGCTGCGCTGGCGATTTATCACTGTGCGCGTAAAGAAAATAAAGCCAAAGTTGCGGGTATTATGATGGCGGGTGCTTTTGCAGCATTCTTCACAGGTATCACGGAACCGCTTGAATTCTCCTTTATGTTTGTTGCACCTGTACTTTACGTTATTCACGCATTCTTAATGGCAATCTCTGTGTATATTGCTGCAAGCATGGAGTGGATTTCAGGGTTCGGCTTTAGTGCGGGCTTAGTGGATATGTTCTTATCCTCACGTAACCCACTGGCTGTTCACTGGTATATGCTGATTGTTCAAGGTATTGTGTTCTTCTTCATTTACTACGGTATTTTCCGTTTCACTATCACTAAATTCAACCTGAAAACGCCAGGTCGTGAAGATGAAGTGTCTGATGATGAAACCGCAGACGGTTATGATGAAGATATCAAAACAGAGCCAGCAAATAGTAAAGAAGGTATTCAACAAGAAGCGCGTCAATATATCGCCGCTATCGGTGGCTCTGATAATTTAACCGGTATTGATGCGTGTATCACTCGTTTACGTCTTAATGTAAAAGACTCTGGCGTTGTTAATGATGCATATGCAAAACGTTTAGGTGCATCAGGTGTTATTCGTTTAAATAAACAAAGTGTTCAAGTGATTGTAGGTACTCGTGCAGAGCTTGTCGCTAACGCAATGCGTGATGTATTGACTCAAGGTCCTGTGCCGGCTTATGAAGGAGCTTCTGCTTCAACCGTTTCTACTGAAAAAGCACCTGTAAAACAAGCTAACGCCAATGCAAAAGTGTTACTTGAAATGATTGCACCTTTTGATGGTGAAGTGGTGGCATTAAAAGATGTGCCTGATGAAGCATTCTCTAGTGGTGTTGTTGGTGATGGTGTAGCAATCAAACCAACCTCTAATATCGTGATGGCACCTGCGACTGGTACTGTTGTTAAGATTTTTGATACAAACCATGCATTTTGTATTGAGACTGACAACGGTGTGGAAATCATCGTGCATATGGGGATTGATACTGTCGCGTTAGGTGGCAAAGGCTTCAAGCGTTTAGTTGAAGAAGGTGCTGACGTTAAAGTTGGTCAACCTATCTTAGAATTAGATCTTGAATATCTAAACGCGAATGCCAAATCGATGATAAGCCCTGTTATTGTTAGCAATATCGATGATTTTGATAAGATTGCTGAACAAGTTGCCGGTGTTGTGGTCGGAAATAAAACCGTTATCTACAACGTGCTAAAATAAATTCTATATAGATATTTAATCCTCTATAAAGAGATGGTTAAATAAGACGATAAAACGGGGAGTCTTTCGAACTTCCCGTTTTTTTATCTCTATTTTGATAAATATCTCAGGGGTGTATTTAGCTAAGGTAT
>JAEYFY010000445.1 GCA_023454395.1 Pseudomonadota bacterium | reverse complement strand
GCAAATTATACGGGGCGTGGCAATGAATTCAATCAATAAGTAGCGAAAAAGTGAAGATTAATTTAAATTTCTTACCAAGGTTCCATTTATGAAAAATGATTAAGAACAAAAAGAGTAAAAATAATAGAGCTGAATAAAATAAATAGCGTGATATGCATCACAAATACAAAAGTATAAATAAAGCTTATTTCATAAATTATATAACGGGGTTAACAAATAAATGCCCTTTTATGAACAATTTAGTGGCAATTGAAAAATAATTAACCGAATTTTAATTAAATAAATTCAATATTTTTATAATGCACAGAATTATTAATTTATTTTGGAAATAAAAAGAGAAAAACCAAGGTTAAAAAGTGAATTAAAACAAAAGATAAGAAATTGTTAATTTATTGTTTTGGTTAGGTGAATTTTAATGTTTCACATAAAACCCCATAAAACAAATGGCGATAACATTGTAAATATTATCGCCAGAGCACAAAAAATGAAAAAAAGATCAATGAAACACAAGATATTTGATTAAATAATCACCAAATGCCTTTGTTCATTCAATTCAGGTATGGATAAGCTGATCACTTTTTCAGGCATTTTTAATCCATTATCAGCAAGTTCATCCAACTCTTCTTGATGAATTTGTCCTTTCAATGCATAGAAACGACCATGTTCTGGAGTCACTAAATGTGAACACCAAGAGAGCATATCGTTCATTGATGCAAATGCCCGACTGATAACACCATCAAAAGGGGTCTCTGTTTGGTATTCTTCAACACGGTATTGAACTGGCTCGATATTATTAAGTTCTAGCTCGTGCTGAACTTGTTTCATAAAGCGAACTCGCTTGCCTAAACTATCCAATAAGACAAACTGGTGATCGGGGCGCATTATCGCCAGCGGAATACCGGGTAGCCCAGGACCTGTACCCACATCAATAAATCTTTCACCTTCAAGATATTGGCTCACAACAATGCTATCCAAAATGTGACGGATAAGCATTTGTTGTGGATCTCTTACAGAGGTAAGGTTGTAGGCTTTATTCCATTTATCAAGCATAGCAACATAACCGATTAGCTTTTCAGCTTGAAGATCAGTTAGCTCAATATTGGCTTGCTTAGCCAGCTTTTTTAGCCGATTAAGTAAGTCACTCATGATGCACTCCTGCGTAATAGGCCTTGTTTTTTCAACCAAACTAATAAAATAGAGATAGCAGCAGGTGTGACACCTGAGATCCTTGATGCTTGACCAATTGATGTTGGTTTGTGATCGTTAAGTTTCGCAATAACTTCGTTAGATAATCCGCTAACTTGTTTATAGTCCAGATCAATCGGTAACGTTGCATTTTCATTGCGCAGTTGTTTTTCGATCTCTTCTTGTTGGCGATTAATATAACCTTCGTACTTAACTTGGATCTCAACTTGTTCCGCAGCTTGTGGTTTTGAATCATCAATACCCGGAGCAAAATGAGGGATTTTTTTCAAAATGTCATACGTCATTTCAGGGCGACGTAATAGATCTTCACCATTAGCTTCTTTCGATAGTGGCGTGTTAAGTAACTCGTTAATTTCAGAAATATTATCTGCTTTTGGATGAACCCAAATATCTCTTAAACGTTGACGCTCTTTTTCAACTAACTCTACTTTTTCGCTAAATTGCGCCCAACGGTTATCATCAACCATTCCTAATTCACGTCCAATTTCAGTCAGACGTAAATCTGCATTATCTTCACGTAGCATCAAGCGATATTCAGCACGAGAGGTAAACATACGATACGGTTCTTTTGTACCTAGTGTACAAAGATCGTCAACTAATACACCGATGTAAGCTTGATCTCGGCGTGGGAACCAACCTTCTTGATCGAAGGCGTAACGTGCCGCATTAAGACCCGCAAGCATACCTTGAGCCGCAGCTTCCTCATAACCGGTTGTACCGTTAATTTGCCCAGCAAAGAATAACCCATTGATAAATTTACTTTCTAGGGTTTGTTTTAGATCTCTTGGATCGAAGAAATCATATTCAATAGCATAGCCAGGTCTAATGATCTTCGCATTTTCCATACCTTTCATGGAATTTACGATTTGCATTTGAACATCGAAAGGTAAACTTGTTGAAATACCATTTGGGTAAATTTCATTACTGGTTAAACCTTCAGGCTCTAAAAAGATCTGATGTGAATTACGATCAGCAAATCTCATCACCTTATCTTCAATAGATGGGCAATAACGAGGGCCTATTCCTTCGATGACACCCGCATACATTGGGCTACGATCGAGGTTATTACGAATAACGTCGTGTGTTTTTTCGTTTGTGTATGTGACATGACAAGGCATTTGTTCAGGATGCTGATCTACATTACCTAAAAACGAGAAAACAGGCATTGGAGTATCACCCAACTGAACAGCTAATTGGCTAAAATCAATAGTTTTAGCATCAATACGAGGCGGGGTACCTGTTTTTAAACGACCTACACGTAGAGGTAATTCGCGTAGTCTGTGCGATAACGAAACTGATGGAGGATCACCTGCACGACCACCGCTGTAATTTTCTAAACCAATATGGATTTTTCCATCAAGGAAAGTACCTACTGTTAGAACAACAGATTTAGCACGGAATTTTAAACCCATGCGAGTAACAGCACCTGTTACTTGGTCGTTTTCAACAATGAGATCTTCAACGGGTTGTTGGAAGATCATTAAATTAGGTTGATTTTCAAGAGTAGTGCGAACAGCTTGGCGATAAAGAACACGGTCAGCTTGTGCTCTTGTTGCTCTTACAGCTGGCCCTTTACTTGCGTTAAGGGTTCTGAATTGGATCCCTGCATGGTCAATAGCGGTCGCCATTAATCCACCCATGGCATCGATCTCTTTTACCAGATGCCCTTTACCAATCCCACCAATAGCTGGGTTACAAGACATTTGGCCCAAAGTATCAATATTGTGGGTCAGTAATAGGGTTTGACGCC
>JAEYFY010000337.1 GCA_023454395.1 Pseudomonadota bacterium | reverse complement strand
TCACAGGTTTTGCAGCCGGTGCAACGACTTGAATCAATATAAAAACCATATTGCGTTGACATAACCAGACTCCTTACGCCTTGACGACTTCAACAAGATTACTGTGAGAAGGATTACCCTTAGCGAGAGGTGAAGGGCGTTGTGTCGTTAACACGTTAATACTACCTGCGTGATCAATTCGATTACTGTCTGGGTTATACCAAGCACCTTCGCTTAAGCCGACAACGCCCGGTAAAATACGAGGTGTGACTTTTGCATTGATCCGAACTTCACCACGATCGTTATAAATACGCACTAAATCACCGTGTTTGATACTACGTTTAGCCGCATCAACAGGGTTGATCCATATTTCTTGAGGGCAAGCTGCTTTTAAGACATCAACGTTGCCATACGTTGAGTGGGTGCGTGATTTATAGTGGAATCCCGTCATTTGTAATGGGTATTTTTCCATTGCCGGGTCGCCATAGTTTTCAAAACCAACAGAGTAGACAGGTAGTGGATCAATCACATCGCCAGATTCGAGTTCCCATGTCGCTTTTATGTCGGCAAGTTGAGAAGAATAAATCTCAATTTTACCTGATGGTGTGGTTAATGGGTTATTTTCAGGATCTTCACGGAATTGGCGATAAGCAACGTGATGACCTTCAGGGTCACGTTTTTTGAAGATACCTTGAGCACGGAACTCTTCAAAAGTCGGCAGTTCAGGTAAGTTTTGACGAGATTGTTCGTAAAGGTGACGTAACCATTCTTCTTGAGTACGGTTTTCAGTGAATTTTTCACCCACACCCATGCGTTTTGCAATTTCGCTGGTCATTTCATAGATATTGCGGCTTTCAAAGCGGGGTTTGATTGCCTGATCTGCAAAAATAACATAAGCCATATTACCTGCTGATGCATCCATACAGAAATCCATTTGTTCTGATGCTGTGCAATCAGGAAGTAGAATATCGGCATATTTAGCGGATGCTGTCATATGGTTATCGATCACCACAATCATTTCGCATTTTTTATCGTCTTGCAAAATATCATGAGTACGATTGATTTCAGAATGTTGGTTAACTAAGCAGTTGCCCGCATAGTTCCATACCATTTTGATTGGTACATCAAGCTTGTCTTTACCACGAACACCATCACGGGTTGCGGTCATTTCTGGGCCACGTAAGATGGCATCCGTCCACATAAACATAGAAATGCTGGTGGTAACAGGGTTAGTAAAGGTTGGCATGCGAACAAAAGGAATACTGTAAGAGCCTTCACGAGCGCCAGTATTACCGCCGTTAATTCCTACATTCCCCGTTAAAATAGAAAGCATTGCGATAGCACGAGAAGCCAGTTCACCGTTAGAACGACGTTGAGGACCCCAGCCTTGTGTAATATAAGCAGGTTTCGCTGTTGCAATCTCACGGGCTAATTTCACAATGCGTGAAGCAGGAATACCGGTGATCTGCGCTGCCCATTCAGGCGTTTTGGGCTGACCATCTGCACCATTACCTAAAATATAGGCTTTATAGTGACCATTTTTTGGCGCACCTTCTGGCATAGTGGTTTCATCGTAACCAACACAATATTTGTCTAAGAAAGGCTTATCAACTAAGTCTTCTTTGATCATGACATAAGCTAATGCATTAACTAATGCAGCATCTGTTCCTGGACGAATAGGGATCCATTCATCTTCACGACCAGCGCCCGTATCGGTATAGCGTGGATCGATGATAATCATTCGTGCATCAGATTTTTCACGAGCTTGCTCAACGTAATAGGTGACACCGCCACCACTCATACGTGTTTCACCCGGATTATTACCGAACATCACGACAAGTTTAGTGTTTTCAATATCAGAAGGGCTATTACCATCTGCCCAACCACCATAAGTATAATTTAAGCCCGCTGCGATTTGCGCCGTACTATAGTCACCATAGTGGTTAAGATAGCCACCACAACAATTCATTAAACGTGCAATTAATGTTGCACCTGGTGGCCAAGATTTCGTCATGGTGCCACCTAAAGTACCTGTACCGTAGTTTAGATAAATAGATTCATTACCATAATCTTTAATTAAACGTTTCATGGTGTCTGAAATAGTATCAAACGCTTCATCCCATGAAATACGTTCAAATTTACCTTCACCACGTTTGCCTACACGTTTCATTGGGTAGCGTAAACGGTCTGGGTTGTAAACACGACGACGCATAGAACGACCACGTAAACAGGCGCGAACTTGGTGTAATTCTTCGTAGACATCATTGCCAGTGTTGTCAGTTTCGATGTATTTAATTTCACCATCAACCACATGCATACGTAATGGGCAACGACTACCACAGTTTACAGTACATGCGCTCCACACGACTTTTTCGCTATTAGCTGTTGGTTTTGTTTCTGAGGCAATGGCTTGATTAAAGGGCAGTGATAATCCACCCGCGGTTATTGCTAAACCACCCGCTGCACCTGTTTTTACAAAACGACGGCGAGATAAGGGAGTGGAAAGTAACGCCATCTCTTTGATGTTTTTCATACATTACTCACTTGATTATTAACATTTTAAGAAAAAAACAGAAGCTAATAAGCTTATAAAGAAATAATTATTGTTATTGTTGTTAAAAAATAAGTACTTTAACGCGGGCAACAAAACCCGACAGTTAGTGTGGATACTACGTATTTCCTGAAATTTGTAGTTGCTTTACATCAAAGAAAAGTGATTTATTACAATGGTTACCAGTTTTTGTGATTACCTTAAGCGTATGTATTAGTTGTGTTTAATTATATCCCTAACATCATTATATAAATAAATACATAACGATTGGTTAAGTGTCTTTATGTTATCAGTAACATTTATTAAGCCTGTTTGCTTGCTTCTATCTATATGATTTTGTTAGTTCAATAGTTAATTTTAGAAGCTATAATTATCTAACAATTCATTAACCTACCTAGCTAAACAAAAATTAAAATTTGTTTAGCTTTTCGTTGTTTTTAATTATTTAAAAACGTCAAAATATGATTAATAAATGTGCTTTTTTGTAATTGAGATCACAATTGAACGCCCTTTATCCGAGTTTTTATTGCTATCTTGAATTGATTTTTATTTAATCTAATTATTAGCTAAACCGGTTTAGTTTTTTATTAAACTAAATACTCGCTACATAAATAAAAAAGAATGACAGAGGCTATGATGAATATTGAAAAAGTTGCTCACCAACTTATACCTTTATTAGGTGGTGCTGAAAATATCGCAAGTGCAGCACATTGCGCTACGCGCTTAAGGCTTGTTCTTATTGATGATTCAAAAGCGGATAAAGAAGCAATAAACAAATTAGAGGGTGTGAAAGGATGTTTTAGTAATGCAGGGCAAATTCAAGTTATTTTCGGCACAGGGTTAGTCAATAAAGTACATGCTGCATTTATTGCTGCAGCGGGTATTGGTGAATCAAGTAAATCTGAAGCAGCCAATATTGCGGCTAAAAAGCTCAATCCATTTCAGCGAATAGCAAGACTGCTTTCTAATATTTTTGTGCCCATTATTCCTGCCATTGTAGCGTCAGGCTTATTAATGGGATTGTTGGGGCTAATGAAAACTAACCAATGGGTAAGCCCTGACAATGCATTATATATTATGCTGGATATGTGTAGTTCGGCGGCTTTTATTATTTTACCCATTCTTATTGGTTTTACTGCGGCAAAAGAATTTGGCGGAAATCCTTATCTTGGTGCGACATTAGGCGGAATTTTAACGCATCCAGCGTTAACTAACGCGTGGGGGGTTGCGGCTGGTTTTAATACCATGAATTTTTTTGGATTAGAAGTCGCCATGATTGGCTATCAAGGAACCGTTTTCCCTGTTTTACTTGCTGTTTGGTTTATGAGTGTACTGGAAAAACAATTACGTAAAGTTGTTCCTAATGCACTTGATTTAATTATCACGCCATTTTTAACGGTAATTATTTCAGGCTTTGTTGCGCTATTAGTTATTGGACCTGTCGGTCGCCTTTTAGGTGATGGTATTTCATTAATATTAAGTACATTAATTACGCAAGCAGGATGGATTGCGGGGCTTATTTTTGGTGGTCTTTATTCTGTTATTGTTATTACGGGAATTCATCACAGTTTTCATGCGGTTGAAGCAGGCTTATTAGGCAATCCTAATATTGGCGTTAATTTCTTATTACCGATTTGGGCAATGGCGAATATTGCACAAGGGGGAGCTTGTATTGCCGTTTGGTTTAAAACCAACGATGCGAAAATTAAAGCGATTACGATCCCTTCAGGTTTCTCCGCTATGTTAGGTATCACTGAAGCGGCAATCTTTGGGATTAATTTACGTTACGGTAAACCTTTTATTGCTGCATTAATTGGTGGTGCAGCGGGTGGCGCTTGGGTTGTTGGCTCTCATGTTTATATGACCGCGGTTGGTCTTACTGCAATTCCGGGTATTGCGATTGTGCAAGCGGGTTCAATTAGTAATTATGTTATTGGTTTAGTGATTGCATTCTTAACAGCTTTTGTTCTTTCTCTTTTACTGAAATACAAAGTGGAGTCTGCATAAATGACAAAAAGCGAAGGGTTATCTGCAATTTTACAAGCGGTTATGCGTAATAGTGCTAACGTAGCAAAGGATAAATATTATCCGCGTTGGCATTTAGCGCCAATAACCGGGTTATTAAATGATCCGAACGGATTTTGTTTTGATGGTAAGTATTATCATCTTTTCTATCAATGGGCGCCTCTATCTTGTGAGCATAAAAATAAATGTTGGGGGCATTGGCGCTCAAAGGATCTTATTACTTGGCAACATCAACCTATTGCTTTATTGCCTGATGAATTTTATGACAAAGATGGCTGTTATTCTGGTAGTGCTGTGATCAATCAAGGACAATTAACGCTTTGTTATACCGGAAATGTTAAATTTCAAGATGGAACTCGTACGGCTTGGCAATGTTTAGCCGTAGAAAATAAACAGGGTGGTTTTGATAAGTTAGGACCTGTTTTAGGGCTTCCTGAAGGTTATAGCGGGCATGTTCGTGATCCTAAAATTTGGCGGTACAACGATAAATGGTACATGGTATTAGGGGCGCAAACTTTAGATAAACAAGGTAAGGTTTTACTCTATCGTGCATCTCACTTATATCAATGGCAATTAATAGGTGAATTAGCCGGAAGCCATTTAGGTGGGTTAGGTGATGCGGGTTATATGTGGGAATGCCCTGATCTTTTTGAACTTAATGAACATTTTATTTTATTAGCTTGTCCTCAAGGAATAAAAAAAGAGCAACAGCGATTTTTAAATTCGCATCCTAGTGCTTATTTAATAGGAAGCTTTGATTATTCAACCTTACAATTCCAACATGGTGATTTAATCGAGCTTGATGCAGGTTTTGAGTTTTATGCGCCACAAACCACACAAGTTGATGGTCGGCGTTTATTATTTGGTTGGATGGGTGTTCCTGATGGAGAGGAAATGTATCAACCCACTATTGCTAATGGCTGGATACATCAAATGACTTGTCCTCGTGAATTACAAATAAGAGAAGGGCAACTTTATCAGCAACCCGTAAAAGAATTACAGCAACTCAGACAAAATGCACAATATTGGCAAGGCATTGCAGATGATGCGCCAGATATTAACGGGTTTTCGTTTGAACTTGAAATAGCGTTATTCGGCTCTCTGGAGATTTACTTTTCTGATACTCTGGTTTTAATCATTAAGAATAACCAAGCAGAATTAAAACGCCGTAGTGTTAAAAACGGGGAATGGCAATCACGTTTCTGGTCTGGTGATATAAAACATCTTCAAATATTATGTGATAACTCGAGTGTGGAAATTTTCTTTAATGGCGGTGCGGGTGTAATGAGCAGTCGTTTTTTCCCTTCAGAAAAACAGACTGTCTGCTTCTTGGGGAAAGACACAATAAAACTCTCAACGTGGCAATTAAAGAATGCATTTGTTAGTTAAATACGATTATATAAACGATAAAACAGTTTAAGTTCAGCGAACGTGACATTAAGTAAAATAACAGTGAAAAAACAAAAACGTATCACGATCACCGATATTGCAAAATTAGCAGGTGTTTCAAAAACAACGGCAAGTTTAGTGTTAAATGGCCGAGGTAAAGAGATGCGCGTCTCTGATGATACCATTGCGCGTATTACGACTATTGCTGAACAATATCAGTATCAACCCAATATTCATGCTCGCTCTTTACGTGATAATCGTAGTTATGCGTTGGGATTAGTGATCCCTGATATTACAAACTATGGTTTTGCTTCTGTGGCTTATGAGCTAGAAATATTATGTAGAGAAGCGGGTATTCAGTTACTTATTTCCTGCACTGATGAAAATGCAGCTCAAGAAACACTGGTAATAGAACATCTATTATCACGACAAATAGATGGTTTGATTGTCGCCTCGTGTTTACAAAGTGATGTTGAATATCAACGTTTGAGTCAACAAATTCCCGTTGTGTTATTTGACCGTTATTTTGAAGGAACAACACTCCCTTTTGTTGTTACAGATTCAACTACCACGACGCAACAACTTATTGCAGAGATTGCTTCAACACAACGCATTGATGAGTTTTACTTTTTAGGTGGACAATCCATGCTTTCACCGACTAACGATCGTCTTTTAGGTTTCACACAAGGGCTTTCGCAAGTGAATATCAAACCAGAGTGGATCATTCATGGGCATTATCACCCAAGTTCCGGCTATGAAATGTTTGGCTCTTTATGTGCTTCTTTAGGGCGAGCGCCTAAGTTTGTTTTTACTTCTGCCTGCGGTTTATTAGAAGGGGTATTACGCTATTTAAGTCAAAATAAGCATATGCAAAATGAAGTCTATTTAGCAGGTTTTGATGATCACTATCTTTATGATTCATTATCAATACCAATAGACACTATTGCTCAAAATAACCCCGAATTAGCCTCACACTGTTTCCGGTTGATTATGGGATTAATTAACCAGACAAATTTAGGAACCCATCAAATTTTTGTTCCAGCAAAAATACACCAACGACATAAATAAGATTGAGCAATTTTATGCAATATCATTTATCTTTACTGACTGATAATTATTCTCTATAGAATTAATGTATTAAAAGTGAAGACAGGTAAATGGAACAAATAAAAAATAATAATGAAGATAGGCAAGTAATGCGTGCTTTTGGCCTTGGTGCTTTGCATGTTTTACCTTTATGCCTTGCGGTTATTCCTTGGGGAATATTAGCGGGTTCAATGGCGGTTGATGCAGGGTTAACCTTTGCACAAAGTGTCGGAATGTCTGCAATTATATTTGCAGGGGCAGCACAACTCGTTACTTTAGGATTAGTGGTTTCTGGTGCAGGAATGCTGACCATTATTGTGTCTGTCTTTTTTATTACAGCACAACATCTTTTATACGGGCTAACCTTACGTCCTCATGTTGCCCATTTAAAATGGTATCAACGTATTACAATAGGCTTTTTATTAACGGATGAACTCTTTGCTGTTTCAGCACAACCTAAAGTAAAACTAACACCCGCCTATATGATTGGCGCGGGATTATGTTTTTATTTAGCGTGGGTTGCTGTCAGTATTGTTGGCATTATTATGGCAAGCCAAGTTTCTGATTTATCCCGTTATCATCTTGATTTCTCTATTGTCGCCACATTATTGGCAATTGTTATTCCGTTAATAAAAACATTTAGTACATTAGTTGGCGTTATTGTCTCTTTTTGCCTATCGATTATTTTCAGTTGGTTGAATATAGAAGGTGGCGTAGTTATTGGAGGATTAACAGGCATGTTTATCGCTGTTTGTGTTGCTAGAGTCAGAGGTGAACAAAAATGACATGGTCGTTACTACTTATTTTGGCACTCGTCATTTTCATGTTGCGCTATTTCTTTCTTGAACCGGCGATCCCCGTCAAATTACCGTCAGTGATCAGACAGGCATTAGGATATTCTGCACCTTGTTTATTAACTGCAATTTGCGCACCTATTGTGCTGTTAGAAAAAGGCGAATTTAAAGGTATTTTAGATAATCCTTATCTTTGGGGAACCTTATTATGTATAGGGTTAGCGCTTAAAATACGAAATACCTTAGTCGTGGTTTTGCTGACATTAGTGGGCTTTTATCTGCTTAATGCTTTGTTAAACTAAATATCAAAGTGATTTTATTTAACATGATATTTACAGTTTAAAACTATCATCACTGTAACTATCTAAGTTATTATTTTATCAGCCGTCTTTGAACGGCTGATCCTACCTCTCTTTTCTTCATTACCATTCTTTATTCGACTCGTTTCACCTCTCATTTTTAACGTATAGCAATTGATGTTGTGTTAAAAAAATGTGATCTAAATTGCTTTGATTTGGCTTTGCTTTTGCTTTTGGTTTTTTGTTTTGAATACCATCGCAGAATCACTGACTGAATCTCCTTATTCTCGTTATCAATGATACGGAGGCACTTTATATGTTTTCAGAAGAACGGCGACAGGAAATTTACACCATCATCAGAGAACAAAAGAAAGTTAAAGTGGCTCTACTTGCGGAAAAATTCAGTGTCACATTGGAAACTATTCGCAGTGATTTGAAATACCTTGAAGGAGAAGGGTTGATCAAACGTTGTCATGGTGGCGCCATACTAGGGAAACAAGAAATTAAAAAAATAA
>JAEYFY010000300.1 GCA_023454395.1 Pseudomonadota bacterium | reverse complement strand
TTTAGAAGAGCATCATGTGAAAGTAGAGGTTCTCGGTTATGTCTGAAGGAATGGTTTATTTATTAATTAGTGGGATCTGGGAAACCTTAGTCATGACCTTCGTTTCAGGCTTCTTTGGTTTTGTTATCGGGCTACCACTTGGTGTTTTACTTTATGTCACTCGTCCTGAACAAATTATGGCAAACCCACCTGCCTATCGTGTTATTTCAGCACTTGTGAATATTTTTAGGGCTATCCCTTTTATTATCTTACTTGTATGGATGATCCCTTTCACCCGCTTGGTTGTAGGAACATCTATTGGTTTGCAAGCAGCCATCGTGCCATTAACTGTTGCCGCAGCACCTTTTATTGCTCGTATGGTCGAAAATACACTATTGGAAATCCCACAAGGATTAATTGAAGCATCTCGTTCTATGGGTGCAACACCAATGCAAATTATTAAGAAAATTTTATTACCAGAATCTTTACCAGGCTTGATTAACGCTGCAACCATTACACTAATTACATTAGTGGGTTATTCAGCAATGGGTGGTGCTGTTGGTGCAGGTGGTTTAGGTCAAATAGGCTATCAATATGGTTACGTTGGCTATAATGCAACTGTAATGAATATTGTGATTGTTCTACTCGTTATTCTTGTTTTCATCATTCAGTTTTTCGGCGATCGCTTAGTGAAGCTGACAACACATAAATAATTAGATTGAAGGTTTCAATTATTAAATCGAAACCTTTTAATTAACAGATCAAATAAGGGTAAATGTATGTCATTGAAATTTAAATCGCTCGCAGTCGTAAGTGCTTTAATTGGTGCATTAGCATTAGCGGGTTGTGGTGAAAAAGAAAAAGATCCAAACCATATTCGTGTTGGTGTTATTTCTGGCTCTGAGCAACAAGTTGCTGAAGTAGCAAAACAAGTTGCTAAAGATAAATATGGTCTTGATGTAGAACTCGTTACTTTCAATGACTTCGTAATGCCTAATGAATCATTAAGCCGCGGTGATATCGATCTTAACGCATTTCAACACAAACCTTATTTGGATCAGCAAATTAAAGATCGTAATTTCAAGATTACTGCTGTAGGAAATACGTTTATTTATCCTATCGCGGGTTATTCTAAAAAAATTACTGATTTAGCTGATTTACCTGATGGCGCTCAAGTGGCCATCCCTAACGATCCAACTAACTTAGGTCGTTCACTGCTGTTATTAGAAAAAGTAGGATTAATTAAATTAAAAGACGGTGTAGGCTTATTACCGACATCTTTAGATATTATTGAAAATCCTAAAAATCTAAAATTAGTAGAATTAGAAGCACCTCAGTTACCACGTTCATTAGATGATCAGAAAATCTATTTAGCGGTAATCAACACCACTTATGCAAGCCAAGTTAACTTAACGCCTGCAAAAGATGGTATTTTTGTTGAAGATAAAGACTCACCTTACGTAAATATCATTGTTGCTCGTGAAGATAATAAAGACAGCGAGAATGTGAAGAAGTTTATCCAAGCCTATCAAACAGATGAAGTGGATAGCGCAGCAAATAAAATCTTCAACGGTGGTGCAGTTAAAGGTTGGTAATACGCTAATATTTAGCTTAATCATAAAAAAGGCGAACAAATGTTCGCCTTTCTCTTTTTTACTTGGCTAAATTGCATTAAATTAGTGCCGTTTAAATTTTGTATATATAGACAATAATAAAGAGGATATAACCCATGCACATGCGCTTGCTACTTCTTGGCATCATGGCGCTGTTTATGACAGGCTGTTCAATGCAGAAATCATCTGATGTTGATCAGTCTAAGTTTACGGATATGCGTTTAAATAAACCAGGACAACCACAAAAACCAAGATCACAAACTTTACCTTCAGTGCGTATTGTTGAAAAAACAGAAGACCTTTTAGGTGCGCCTTTTAAAGATCTTGGTATTGTCGCTGGCGAGTCTTGTCGTCAAACATTACAAGATCCACCAGCAAGTTTACCTATTGCTAAAAAAAGAATGGCAACAAAAGCAGCTTACAAAAATGCGAATGCCGTTTTGTTGCATGAATGCCAAATTGTCACAGGCTTAGGTTGCTATCAATCTGCTATTTGTGAAGGCACAGCGCTACTCATTACAAAATGAACACCTACCAAATGAATCCTATAGGGTATATTTCTAGCCCTTATAAAGAAAAATTTGCCGTTCCACGCCAACCTGGATTAATCCAGGATGGCGGCGGTCAACTTATTCTGCACACACCTTATAATCACCCTGATGCCGTTCGAGGCTTAGAGCAGTTTAGTCACCTTTGGTTGATCTTTGTTTTCCATCAAACAGCACAACAAGGTTGGCGTCCTCTCGTTCGCCCCCCAAGATTAGGCGGAAACGCCAAAATGGGTGTATTTGCAACTCGTTCAACTTTTCGCCCCAACCCAATTGGTATGTCATTGGTTGAATTGAAAAAAGTAAATACCGCGGATCAGTCTGTCATTTTAGAATTAGGTAGCCTTGATTTAGTGGATGGCACTCCTATTCTTGATATCAAACCTTATTTACCGTTTGCAGAGTCTCGCCCAAATGCGATTGCAGGGTTTGCACAAGAAGCTCCTAATAACGAAATGCCTGTTTTCTTTTCGCAGACTGCATCAGAACAACTGCAACAGCATGCAAGTGAATACCCTCATCTTTCACGCTTTATTACCCAAGTATTACAGCAAGATCCTCGTCCTGCTTATAAAAAGGGAGAACAAAGTGATAGAATTTATGCGGTACACTTACTCGAATTTAATGTTCGCTGGCAAGTCAATGGGCAACAGACACTTGTTCTTAGTGTAGAACCGCGGTAACTTGCTATTATCTTCATTGATATTGCTATCATGAATAATCTAATCTGAGAGTCATTCTCATGTCTTTAGACAAATCAGATTGAAAAAAATGCTTTGCCCCTTTTGGCAGACCTAAGTCACTGGTAGACTAGAGCGTGTTGACCTTTGATGGTCGATTTTTATTCGAATTAAAAGCATTTTAGGCAAGGAGAGAGGCTCGCCACCTAGTGAACTAGGCTAGTGCCTCTCAACGTAGAATAAAATGAGTGAAACGTCTTTTAATCGAACCCGTAGGGCTGTTTTTATTTTTAAGTGGTCATTGTTAATATCAATCAATGCCCAAACCCAAAATAGTTGAATATATTGCTTGTTTTATAAATTTCTTTTGCTGTAAAAATAAGCAGCAAAGATCAACACGCTCTAAAGTCTTTCTCTAATTATATCGATGTAGACTGGCGTGACAGTCAGCCTAAGTATTTTTGTTCTAATGGAACCTAATAATGCGTACTAGCCACTATTTGCTCTCTACTTTAAAAGAGACACCTGCTGATGCAGAAATTGTCAGCCATCA
>JAEYFY010000189.1 GCA_023454395.1 Pseudomonadota bacterium | reverse complement strand
CAAGAAGAAGATTACCAATTAGAACTGCGAGGAAGAAATCATTAAAGGAAAGACCAGTACCAAGAGCGCCGCCAGTCCACATACTGGCTGAAAAAAACGTTAATCCCAACATCACAAAGGTTAACGCCAATCCACCCTTTCTTGCGGATATGGGCACAGGGCCCTGACTATAATTGTTGTCCTGAGACACTTTAACCCCCTATTAATTTCACCAGGCCAAAAAAATCTGACGAATTCTATCGACATAAAAATATTATGCAAACGTTTTCGTTGTCTGTTTATTATAATTAATGGAAAGCTTTATTTAAGGAGAGTTGATATTCCTCACAAAAATAGGAGAAAAATCGTTATATTGCTTGAATTTACCTGATTATCTTGAGCGAACTTTATTAAGACATTTTATTTAGAAATATTTATGAAAATTTAAATATCTGTATTTCCCTTTATTTTACTCAAGTGATTATCCAATTATTTTTATATAAAAATAAAAAAGGTGTCGATTGAGCATTTCGACGAGATAGCTTTTTATGGCATAAGAATATTTATGCAACAAAAATATGTAATGAAAGAATTGGTGCTGTGGTAAAGCCTAATAATACTCATCATTTAAGTACTCTTCATTCAACTACTCATCATGTAAACAATCAATTAACACCCCGCTCTCATCCTCAAGCTTAGCAAGGTTAAGTACGACAATAGCCTCTTTCCTCATAGCGAAAAATGAATAAATAATTATTTTTTTATCATATTTATTTACTTCTGTCTTTTTTTTAGTAATCTATGAGAACTAATAAAACATAGAATAATTTACTTGGGAAACATAACATGAATCGTCGGTCATTTTTAACTTCATCAAGCTTAGTGATTGGTGGTCTTTCATTAAGTTCATTTGTTAGCTCTGCTTATGCCAATGAAACACTAAAAAATAAATTGGTTTTTAATGCAGAAAATCCGTTACTGCTAAATTTTAATGAAAATTCACTTGGTATGTCGCAAAAAGCGAAACAGGCAATTATTGATGCTTTACCCAATGCTTTTAGATATCCCGACGATGCGCGTAGTGCATTAATTAGCGAGCTGGGTAACGAATTTAAACTTTCAGATAAACATATCACTTTGGGAAATGGCTCATCTGAGACAATTCAAGCAGCAGTTCAATATGTCGCTAATAAAGGTCAAAAAGAAGGTAAAGCCGTTCAGCTTATTGTGCCTGATCCTACTTTTAATTATGCCGAGCTTTATGCAGAACCTTTAGGTGTAAAAATCGTTAAAGTACCCGTTGATAATACTCTAGCTTTCGATTTAGTAACCATGCAGAAAAAAGCGCAAGAGTTTGATGGCATCAGCATGGTGTATTTATGTAATCCTAATAATCCAACCGCGATGTTAACGCCAACTGCTTCTTTAACGAACTGGGTAAAATCAGCAAAAGAGAATGTCTTTTTTATTATTGATGAAGCTTATGCCGAGTTTGTTTCAACGCCTGAATTTACCAGTGCTATTGCATTAGTTGAAGCGGGTTATAAAAACCTGATTGTGACTCGTACTTTCTCTAAAATTTATGCTTTAGCTGGGCTACGTGTCGGTTATGGTGTTGCTGTACCTGAAGTTATTGCCGATGTTGATGTGTTTGTTTCTATTGATAATACCAACACTGCGGGTGCAGTGGCTGCATTAGCTTCATTAAAAGATAAAGCCTATGTGGAGTATAGCCGCAAATCGATTGATGTTTCTCGCCAGATGGTAATTGATGTCTTAAAAGAGCTAAATATTGAATATGCACCTTCTCATGCGAACTTTATATTCCATAAAGTGAAAGGCGATGTAAAAACCTATCAAAATAGAATGAAAGACGCGAACATTATGGTTGGTCGTGAATTTCCACCCGCTTTGGGCTGGAGTCGTTTAACGTTAGGGACACCAGAAGAGATGAGCTATTTTGTTTCTACATTAAAAGCCTTTAGAGCCAAAGGTTGGATTTAATCTGATAATAAGATTGCTATAAAATAAGATCTGCGTTGTAAAACAAAGGGAGCATTTCTGTTCCCTTTATTATTTAAAGATATTCTAATGTGAATACAACTTCACTATTAGCACTTCCACTCGTTACCAATTCATTAATAGCCTGATAGTAAGCATAAAAGTCAAGTGTGATAGTATTATTCATATCAGTTGGGTACATGATGCTTCCTTTACCAGGCAACACTTTGCTTTTATTTTTATCTAAAATGGCAATACCAACATTAGTTGCAGCATTATTTCCCACCAGTTTAAACAAACTATTATCAGTGCCATTAACATCACCGTTAAATGTCACCTTAACGCCTTTCGTTACCACACTACAATCCGTTAGATTAAGTGTAAATTTAATAGGGTCTGTCATATTATTTTGTTTAAAGTCTTTCGTTGCCCATTTACCTAAATCAACAAATTTATTTATTGAATCAGGGCTAACTCTACAAGTATTCGCAACAATATTCGCCTTGATAATAATATTGACGTTCGCTAATTCTGCATTTGCATTTTTAATGACAAAAGTAAAAGCAATAAAGAGTAAGGATATCCATAACAACATAACTTGTGCTATTTTTTTATAGAAATACGATAACTCATTCATAATGTGAGCCTATAGAGATTAGGGAAAATCAACGCGCAAAAAACCACTTGAAGTTACAGAGCCTTCATTTGGTGTGTTCCCATCAGTACTGACAGGATAAACACTAATAGTGACATTAGCATCAGAGTTTCCATTAAGTTTAAATGGAATAAAACTTGATATATTATTTGGTGTTAATTCTGATCCAGACGAACTCGCAACAACAAATCCAACACTTTTATTATTAGAGACAATAGCATTGCCTTTAACGGAATCAGCTTGTAGTCGCATAGTTAAATCTGCGCTTGCATCCATATTGTCACATTTAATACTTAAGTTACGAGAAATTGAACTAACACCTTCCGCTTTTTTACCTGCTTCTTTAAAACCTGAAGCCGGTATATTATCAAAATCAATATTAACCACTTGACCAGAATTAATAGTACAAGATTGAGGTACGGTCATTGACAGGTTTAAATATAATTTAGAAATAACAACTTGTTTAGTTGAACAATTTTGTGGTTGACAAAAACCAAACTCACCAACAAAAATATTATTTACATACGTTCCACTAATTATTGCTTTATCAATTCTTATTCTGGTTTGATATTTCCTTGTTGCGACTGCGGTTTCTTCGCCATCAGTATAGCTTCGAACACCACAAACATTATCTAATGTTGAAACATTATAAGGCACGTATAGTGTTCTACAATTATTTACAACACTCAATGCAACAGAAATATAGTCATCTATTTTTGAGTAGTTCCAACTTCCACTACTTGTATTAGACGAAGGTATATTTCCATTTAAATACGTTGCCCATGTTTGAGCTTGTCCGCTATTCCATTTTAGCCTCGCTAAATTAGTTAAAATAATTTCAGAGGCATCTTTGGTCATACCAATTCTATTTTCAGATTTTGATAATTGCCCACTTAAGGTTGAATATTCACTGACATTACAACCACTCACACAAGAAACGGCAAATGCACTATTTGACGTAATTGCAATTACTGCAAATAATAATACTCTAATCATAATAGACTCACTAAGTTGCTATTTTTAATGTTGGCAAGTTGAAGATATAAAATAGATCCCTTTTTCTTTAGATGATGTCTCGTCAATTTTATAATTAAATAAACATTGCTTATCTTCTGTTTGTCCCCATTTGGCTTTTAATTTACCAACTGGTGCTAACCCAGAAATAAACACACGACCATCATCACCTACAATTCCACTAGCAGAACGCGCCTCATCGACAACGATCGCTCCAAATGGGATCGCAGAACCACCCTGTTTTGTTAGAGTTACCATTGCTCGATAGCCGATATTTGTTTTAAATTCAGCTTGCACCAATGCGCCTTTTGTAGGAACAACATTTAGAATCGAATTTTCTAATTCAACATTCTCACCTAATGAATTTACATCTAATGAAACCCGATTATTTTTATAAGTAGAGGCATAAGGTAAAACGGCATACCCTTGGTTATTCGTAAGTACTCCGTTTGCATTCTCCACCTTTATATTATTTGCATTATTAGCCTTGATAAGAATATTTGTATCACCTAAAGGTTGGCTTAATGTAATACCGCCAGAGTGAGCAACAATACCGCCATTTAAACTATAATTTAACTCATGCCAATCATTACTATAATTATAGCCCGTCCCGACATTAGCATATTTTCCTTTATAATTACCGTAAACCATTCCAGAATATCCTCCACCATTGTGAGCATATCCTTGTTGAATATTATAATTTAAATTATTGTCTTCAAGTAGTGTTCCCGTTAAACCTGCTTGTTGTATTAATACATTATCATTACTTCTATTCATTGAATAAACGGCATACATACTGTTTTTATTAGATTTTAAATCATTAACTTTATGGGAGTTAAACAGATCATCAATAGGAATGGAAATATTGAAGGCAATATTTTTATTATCTTCACTCATACCGGGAGATTTTATTTTAGATAAACTAAGATTATAGTTAATCCTTTTAATATCTCCACTATATCCAATTTGCCATAACTGTTCAGTTTCAGACGTTCTCCAATAATTTTGGTAAGAACCTAAAATATATAAAGAGCTATTATTAGTTATTTTTTGACTAATATTAATTTGAAAACGCCCTTTTTTAGAATAGTTCAAATCATGGTAATCAGAGAGTTGATCCTTACCTTCAAATAACCCATCGGGGTGTCTTATTTCATACCCTTTCATTCTTTTATAGCTAACTTCATTTAGCGTATAATAGCCTTGAGTTGAATATCGATACCCCATGATCTGGAAATTAGTGCCGATCTCATTTATTGACTTGGCATAGAGTAATCGAACAGATTGCCCTTTCTTATGTTCTTCATTAGGTAATATACTATTTGCTTGTATAAGATCTGCCGAGATGGCCCCTAGGTTTCCTAAATTCCCGCCCAGTCCAATAGCATATGATTGATAATTATTTGAGAACTGACTACCACCATAAAGAGTTGTATTATAAGGTAAACCATAAATTAAACTAAATTGGCCAAAATTAGGCTTATCTTGGTTGCCTGAACCGCTTCTAAATTCACCCGCAATAAGCTCATATTTTAATCGACCTTCTCTTTGTAAAATAGGCACATTGGAATATGGCACAACAAATTGGGTAATCTTCCCATTATTTTCTTCAACTGTAACATCTAAATTACCGCTACTTGAAGTTGCATAAAGGTCTTTTATTTCAAAAGCGCCAGGTGGCACAGAAATCTGATAAATCACAAAGCCATTTTGTTTCACAGTCACAATGGCATTGCTATTTGCAATTCCCTTAATTGTCGGAGCAAATCCACGCATGCTATCAGGTAGCATATTATCATCAGATTCTAATTTAGCACCTCTAAAACCAAGGCTATCAAAGATAGAACCATTAGAAAATGAATCACCTACCGTCAAATCGGCCTTTAATGAAATAATCGGCTTTTGTGCATATGTTCTAATATTACGCCATTTATTTTGATCGTTTTGTCCTCTAGAATAAATCCAAGAGCTTTCATTCCTAAAACGCCATGATCCTATATTAATACCAGGTGTTAAATTTAAAAAATAATTGTTATTATTTGATCCGTCTTTATCATTTTTATTATTTCTACCCGTAAAATTATAATTTAACAAAATAGCATTTATTCCATTATCCCATTTTTCTGGTGGGATATAACCACGAATATTATTTTTAAACATTATTTGTGGAATACTTAAAAATAATTTTTGACGTTCAAAATCAAAACGAACACTGGATTTTTCTATTTCACTTAATAGATCGATGCAAGCATCATTTATATCTTCTTTTTTATGAATAAGATTTACACCAAATGCTGTTAAATCATCAGCTTTTAAACAAGGTAATAGCCCTGTATCATCTGAAGCACCTTCACTTTCATAAAAAAGAATGTTTTTTGTAGAGACATATTCATTATTAATATATATTTCTACTGAATAAGTTCCCTCTGGCTGTCCTTGCCCTTTATCAAATCTTGATAAATCAGCAACCTCACCCTCTACACTAGAAATTAAGCTAGGATTAAAAAAACTATCTGCATAAGAAAAACTTGAATATACTGACCCTAATATAATATAAATATTAAAGATTATAGTTCTAGATTTCAGCATAAGAAAAACCTTATATTGTCATATTTAACTGATTTATTTTGCAATTGTTTTTATTATTACTGGAGTACTTGCACCATAATCATTCATTGTTTGATAAGAAATTTTATTATGATTCTGATTATTAATTCTTACGTTGACCGTTTCCATAGGAGGAACCATTACGCTGCTTAATTTTTCATCACCTAAGTGTAAATTCACTAAAGTCACGTAATAAGGTGATGGATTTTTAATTGCCATATCATGCCCAGAGAATTTAAACTCTAAGCTATTAGGAATATCATCTAAATTAAATTGTAAGCCATCAGGTCTTACAAATATTTTTATTCTGGATAACACTGCCAATTGAAGTACATTTTTATCTTTAATTTGCTCTCTTTCAATTTCAGGTATTGACTTTGTATTTAACCAAAATAAGCTTTCTCTATCTTTCGGCAGTTCTTTTCCCGCATAGATTATTCTTAATGTATTTTCACTATTAGGCTTACTAACAAAAAGAGGAGGTGTAATGATAAAATCATTACTCTTTTTATCATCGCTATTATCAACCCACGATTGAATTAAAAAACGTAATTTATTATCTGTATTACTAAGAGTAATTGATGTTTGCTTAGCCTCTAATGGATAAATAATTCTAGTGGCCGCTAATGCAACACCTCCCGCATAAGATAAAGATGAATAGCAAAAAATAAAAAATAAAAGAATATAGTTTCTATATGCTAAATACATATTAACCTCTAGTGATAGACCTAATTAGTTATAATTTAAAACAAACCAAACGACAGCATCTGCTTTGCCGCCTTTAACATGTTCTTCTGTCGCTAAATAACTTGCTTTAAATTTTAATCTTGATTCATTTTCTTCGAAAAATTTATATTCGCCAACAACGTTAGGTTTTATAATTTCGTTTTCATCATCGTATAATGCAATACCAACACCGGAAGCTGAGTTTATCTGCTCTGTGATATTGAATAATCTTTTATCCTTGCTATTTTCATTTCCTAAAATAATCAAACTAACTTTATCACTTATATTTTTATTACAATCAGTCAATTTAATAAAAAAAGGTATTTGGATAGAACGGCTTCCTACCTGATGAAATTTATTACTACTTACAACGCCCATATCAATAGTTTGGTTTTCACTTTCAGTTGATACAATACATGCAGGCTCTACAATTCCACCCCTAATGTAAAAGATCCCATCTTCAATAAATTTTTTATTCACGCCATAAGCTTGAGAGTAGAAAGAGGTAAAAAAAGATAGGACAATAAAATATATAAAACTATATTTCATATTTTCCTCGATATAGAGGTATGGCTTATTCAAACCATACCTCTAAATAGCTAATAAGAATTAGTCGTATTGCATTTTGAAAGTGACGTTAGCATCAGCATGACCTGGAGTAACAGTGTCTAATGTTGATTTATAACGTGCGACGAAATCTAAAGTATTAGCTCCATTAATAAGTTGTTTCGCTGTAGAAAAAACAGAACCGTCTGGTGTTAAGACTTTTCCTGTATGGTCAATTAGCTCAATACCAACACCTGTTGCTGCACCTGCACCACCTGTAGTGATATTACTAACCGCTAATATTGTCTTATCATTAGCGTCGCTAACACCAGAAAATGATGCTGATGCGTTTTTTGCTACTGTCGTATCACAGTCTGCTAAATCAATAGAGAAATTAGTATCCCCAACTGTTTTACCTACAACATCAAACTGTGCGGTTCTATATTGACCAATATTAATTGTTTGGTTCATTGATTTAGCACTAACAGCGCAAGCTGCATTCACAATTTGACCAGTGAAATTAATTTTACCACCATTAACTACTGTCGCAGCTGTTGCTAAACTACTAGCAGATAAAATAGACACTGCTAATACAGTTTTAATTAGCGTATTTTTTTTAAACATTTACTTTTCCTTTTTTATATTACAGGTATACAACGGTTTCACTTAAAATCCGAAGAATAGAAATAGCATTGATTACTAATTGATTAGTATCTTATACTTAATAAGTAGTATTTTAATTAACAGCATTAATCAAAAATATTTATATAAAATTAGCAGTGTATAATCGTGGTACAAGTAAAACATTATTGTCATTGAGGACAATTTTCTAAAAAAGGGAAATTATGATCAGTTTCATACTTTATTTTATATTTTAAGGTAATAATTCGTTTCGAAACCTTTTCAAAAAATTCGCCAATTGAAACATCAAATATACTTAATACATAAATTAATATATCAACTGGTACTTTATTTAGGCCTCTTTCATAACGAGATATTTGTTGTTGTGAGATATTTATTCTTTTTCCTAATTCAGAACCTGTCATTGAATTACGTTGTCTTAGTAAAGAAAGTTCATAGCCAATAGAATATTGGAGCATCTTTCTTTCACTTATATAATCATAGTTTAATGAAAAAATATTTATATCCAAAACTTTCTTCCCCAAATTTATTTTTAATTAATTTACGTGACAAGATTAATAAAATCAAATATCCATAATTATCTGACATATTAATCAATCAATAATTAAACACTTATAAAGTGTAAACAAATATATAAAATTCTGCTTAAGTGCTGACGTTTATACATTGTCATTTTTCGATAGTCGTTTTAAGTCAATATAAAATTCTGTTACCATACCATGTACTGTCTAAAAAAAACATAAAATGCTAAAGGTAACAGTGATTAAATATGAAGATTTACTCGTTCAGCATGTTGCTACTTAGCGAAGTAAAATATGAAGAAAGGTGTGGTGATTACTGTTTAGTCTGTTATTACTTTTTTGAAGTCGGTCACTATAAAAATATTCTTTATATCTGACTAGTGATTATTGGATTTAAATGAGATTTATTTAATAAAAATCAATTTATTTACACAGATTGGTTAAAAATAAGACAATTTAGTGGGTGCAAAAATAAAAAAAACTGAATAAAAACCTGAATAAATGTACTACACCCCAAAGGTTGAACATCAACTTTGGGGTGTTTTTGTATATCGTTATTTATTACTGCTCTTGCAGTTCTAACTCGGCAATAACGGGCAAATGATCACTGGCATCTGACCATTTAAATGTCGCTGAATCTTGAGGGATTGTCATATTTTTGATATCCCAAACTTGTCCTTTAAACGTAAAGATATGGTCAATATCTATGGCTGGATTAATTGCTGGCCACGTCCGCTTATCACTATTTGGTTTTTCAACAGGGTTCCAAAAATAGTTAATTTCTTGGATTGGCTGCTCATTGGCGGTAGAGTTAAAATCACCAGCCAATATTTTTATTGATGTTGAAATATTATCAAAGCCAGTCTCTGTATCACCAATTGCAGCATCTAAAATATGTCTTACTTGACCAATACGAATAGTGGGATCTTTTTGCCAATCAAGGTGTGTTCCCATAATAATAATAGGAGAATCAAATCCTGGTTTCGTAATTTGTGATAACAAAACAATACGTTGCTCTGCATTACCTGAAGGGAGATTAACGACCTGTGATTTATCAATTTTATATTTTGATAAAATACCAACGCCATATTGCCCACCATCAAAATCGAGCGCTTTACCAAAAGCAAACTGCATATTATTGGCTTTTGCCAACGTTTCAAGCTGGTTAATATTTTTACTACGTACTGTTTTATTATCGACTTCAGTAACAACAATGACATCAGCATCGATATTTTTGATTGCTTGATTAAGCTTGTCAAAATTGGCGACATCTGCTGAAACTTCATTTTTACCGATATTATAAGTAGCTACTTTCAGTGTCGGTTTATTACTTTGGTACACTTTATTGGGTGTACCGCCTGATTGTACAGCAAGGATTTCTGAGCCTGTGGTATTTGCTACTGCAATTGATGACAGTAATACACCGGTGCTAACTAAGATAGATATTGTGCTTTTTTTCATAATTTCCCCGAAAAATAAACAAAATGCCGATGAATGGTCAACAATAAACTATCACACTGAAAATATGACACAGTGACACAAACCACAAAGTTATTTCGTGATACAAAAAATCAACCCAATAGTACTATAAAAGAGTAGCCGCTTTATTAAACTTTCAAATAATATGCCATCACGTTATAAATACTCAATGTTGTTTTTAATTTATTATTAAAAATAAAGAAATATAATAGCATTCGCTATTTTCATTACTTTAATATACTAAAAATCAACATCATTAAGTTAATTACGTATTATTACTTGGATTAAAATTTATTTTTGTGAATTTTGCCTTAATAATAAAAACCAACACATTGATAATCAGCATTTTGCTTGCCATAACACCGACTATAAACTAATAATATAGTTTCAATTTTAAGATAATAAACAAGTTTCATTGTCTCGACCATTGAATAAATAAGATTTACCAGAGAAGCCCGATATTATCGAAGATCCGTTAAAGAAAAAATAACAATAAATGTCCAATATTCTAGCTATAAAAAGTAAGAAGCCCGCTTGAATATATTCAAACGGGCTTCTTATCTTATTCACACTATTTAATTACATTAAAGCGGGTCCACTTTTAAGCAAGAGACTGCATGGCGGAAGCTTCCTTCTAATAAAGGACGTGTTTTGGCACATTCTTCATCTGCCAGCGGGCAACGTGTACGGAATATACACCCTGATGGCGGATTAATCGGAGAAGGCAATTCTCCTTCTAATAAATCAATATGCTTATTGCGCTCTTTATCAGGATCAGGAATAGGCACTGCTGACATCAACGCTTTAGTATAAGGATGTAATGGATGATGATAAACTTCATCATACGTTCCTAACTCCACGGCATGCCCTAAATACATTACCAATACACGATCTGAAATATGTTTCACCACGGCCAAATCGTGAGCAATAAAGATTAAAGATAATCCCATCTCCTTTTGAATATCTTTCAGTAAGTTAACCACTTGAGCCTGAATTGATACGTCTAATGCTGAAACGGGTTCGTCACAAATCACTAATTTAGGTTCTAGAATTAACGCGCGAGCAATACCGATACGTTGGCATTGTCCACCTGAGAATTCGTGTGGGTAACGGTTGATTAAGTTTGGCAATAATCCGACTCGCATCATCATTGCTTTAACTTTTTCAACTACCTGCGCCTGTTTCATTTTAGGGTGATAGGTTTTTAGAGGTTCAGCAATAATATCGCCAATCGTCATTCTTGGGTTTAAGGAAGCCAGCGGATCTTGGAAAATCATCTGGATATCTTGGCGAATATCGCGCCATTGCTTATTCCCCATTCCCAGTAAATCATTACCTAACCAAGTGACTGTACCCCCAGAGGCTTTGACTAACCCGATAATGGCGCGCGCAAATGTCGATTTACCGCAACCAGATTCACCAACAACCCCTAATGTTTCACCTTCATATAAACGCAATGTGACACCATCAACGGCTTTGAGGCTTTTTTTAGCTTGCCAGAACCACTGTTTATTATCTTGAACATCGAAATAAACTTTTAAGTCATTCACTTCTAGAATAACTTTTCTATCTTGTAATGTGGCTTGCGTCATACCAATTCCTCCACCGCTTTAAAACAGGCACGTAATCGCCCTTGTGCAAATTGCTCCAATTGAGGTTCACTCGTTAAGCATTGCTCTGTTGCATACTGGCAACGAGGTTGGAATGGGCAGCCTTTTGGTAAACGTAATAAATTAGGCGGATTTCCCGGAATGGTTGCTAGTCGTTCGTCTTCACCGTCTAAGCGAGGGACAGCCTGTAATAATCCGATAGAATATGGATGTGATGGTTGATAGAAGATATCACGCGCTTTACCGTACTCCATGGTACGCCCTGCGTACATTACCAATACTTTATCGCAAATACCCGCAACAACCCCCAAGTCATGGGTGATCATAATAATTGCGGTGTTTAAATCATTCTTAAGCTCATTGAGTAAAGTCATGATTTGTGCTTGAACTGTCACATCAAGTGCGGTTGTCGGTTCATCAGCAATTAAAAGTTTTGGTTTACAAAGCAATGCCATAGCAATCATTACACGTTGGCGCATGCCGCCTGAAAACTCATGAGGATACATACTCATTCGTTTATGGGCTTCTGGCATTTTTACCGCATCTAACATGCGTACTGATTCCGCATAAGCATCATTTTTGCTCATGCCTTTATGCAACATTAATACTTCAATAAGCTGCGCACCGACTTTCATATACGGATTTAATGAAGTCATTGGATCTTGAAATATCATAGATATTTCTTCAGCACGCATTTTATTTAATTCGCTTTGGCGAAGATTTAAGATCTCACGACCACTAAAGTTTGCACTACCCGCTGTGCGACCATTCTTCGCTAATAATCCCATTAATGCGAATGCCGTTTGGGATTTACCGGAGCCAGACTCACCGACGATCCCTAGAGTTTCACCAGCGGCTAATTCAAAGTTGAGTTTATTAACTGCGGTTACATCACCATCCGGTGTACCGAAAGTCACACAGAGATCTTTAACACTTAATAACGACTTGTTTGTTGTATTTGTCATTTTGTTCTCCTTAACGATCTTTCGGGTCTAATGCGTCACGTAAGCCGTCACCGATAAAGTTAAAGCAAAACAGTGTGACAACTAAGAACGAAGCCGGGAAAAGTAACAACCAAGGAGAAACTTCCATTGAGTTTGCACCATCACTTAATAGCGCTCCCCAACTACTTAATGGCTCTTGCGTTCCTAAACCTAAGAAGCTTAAGAAGGATTCAAATAAAATCATACTAGGGACTAATAAAGAGGCATAAACCACAACGACACCCAGTACGTTAGGTACGATATGTCTTAACACGATATTGCGTGATGACACACCACAAACTAATGCAGCTTCAATAAACTCTTTACGTTTTAGACTTAAGGTTTGTCCTCTTACAATACGCGCCATATCGAGCCAAGATACCATCCCGATCGCAACGAAAATCAGTAAGATATTTTGACCAAAGAATGTCACCAATAAGATAACAAAGAACATAAATGGAAATGAGTTTAAGATTTCTAGTAAACGCATCATCACAGAGTCAACACGTCCACCAATATAGCCCGCCATTGCGCCATACAGCGTACCAACAATAACAGCAACAAAGGCAGCCGCAATACCGACCATTAATGAAATACGTCCACCAATCGCAACACGGACTAATAAGTCACGCCCAGAGGAGTCTGTACCAAAATAGTGAGAAGAGGCAAAATCAGGTGCCATTGACATCATTTCCCAGTCGGTATCGTCATAAACAAAAGGCGATAACATTGGGGCAAAAATAACAAATAATAAAATAAAGAAAAGTAATACAAGGCTCGTGATGGCCGCTTTATTGTGCATAAAACGACGACGAGCGTCTTGCCATAAACTACGGCCTTCAATATCTAGCTGCTCCGAGAAATTCCCCAGAGCTTCGCTGTTTTCCTTCAGTGATAACATAACGCGCTCCAGTATCTATTAATAACGAATTTTCGGGTCAATAACGGCATATAAGATATCGACAATCGCATTAAAGAAAATCGTTAATGCACCGACGATAATGGTTAAACTTAATACCAATGAGTAATCTCGGTTTAAAGCACCATTAACGAATAATTGTCCGATACCCGGCAATCCAAAAATGGTTTCAATAACCATGGAGCCAGTAATAATACCGACGAATGCAGGTCCCATATAAGAAATAACAGGTAGTAGCGCAGGTTTTAAAGCATGACGCAGTACAATTCTTTTCATCGGCAAGCCTTTCGCTTTTGCCGTTCTGATAAAGTTTGAGTGTAATACTTCAATCATAGAACTACGGGTAATACGCGAGATACTGGCAATATAAGAAAGCGACAGTGCAATCATTGGTAACAACATATATTGCACTGCACCACCATTCCAGCCCCCTGCCGGTAACCACCTTAAGGTAATAGCAAAAATAAGTACCAGCAGTGGTGCGACAACGAAACTCGGTATTACAACGCCCGTCATGGCAAAGGTCATGACGGTATAATCCCATTTGGTATTTTGATTCAGTGCGGCTATCACGCCTGCCCCCACACCTAAAATCACGGCAAAAATAAATGCCGACAACCCTAATTTAGCTGAAACAGGGAATGCTTTACCGACTAAGGTGTTTACACTGTAGTCTTTATATTTAAAAGAAGGTCCTAAATCCCCTTTCGATAATTGAATTAAATAATCGAAGTATTGTTTATAAATGGGATCGTTTAAGTGATATTTCGCTTCAATATTTGCCATAACCTCTGGTGGAAGTTTCCTTTCCCCTGTAAAAGGGCTACCAGGTGCTAAACGCATCATAAAAAACGAAATCGTTATTAGAATAAATAGAGTCGGTATCGCTTCTAAAAAGCGACGAAAAATAAATTTGAGCATTGCCCGTTCCTATAACACAAACCTATTCAGGCGTGACGATAAAAAGACCTTGCCTTAAAAAAGACAAGGTCTCGCCCGATTACTTAGCAATAATGTACAAGTCTTTAGTATGTAAATTATCTAATGGATCTTTACCTGAATAACCACCCACATAAGGTTTAACTAAACGGGTGTTTACATAGTAGTAAAGTGGAACAATGGCCGAATCTTTATCTAATACGCCTTCAGCTTTTTGATAAATAGCGGCACGTTCGTCATCAGATTTCACACGTAAAGATTCTTTGATCAATGCGTCAAACTCTGTGTTTTTATAGTGAACAGTATTATTACTGCTGTAAGACAGCATCATGTTCAGGAATGAAGAAGGTTCGTTATAATCTGCACACCAACCCGCACGCGCAACATCATAAGTTCCTTGGTGACGTGTATCTAAGAACGTTTTCCACTCTTGGTTTTCAAGAGAAACATCGGCACCTAGGTTTTTCTTCCAAATTGAAGAAGCAGCAATTGCCACTTTTTTATGAAGATCAGAAGTATTGTACAGCAGTTTAAATTTCAGTGGGTTTGCTTTGTTATAGCCCGCCTCTTCTAACAATTGACGTGCTTTCTCATTGCGCTGTTCTTGTGTCCAAGTCGCAAACCATTCTGGTTTGCTCTCTTTAATTCCATCTGTAAATGGAGGAGTAAAGCCGTAAGCGGGAATATCACCTTGGTTTTTTACTTTATAAGTGATGATATCTCTGTCCATTGACAGTTTCAGCGCTTCACGAACACGAGGATCGTTAAACGGTGCTTTCTCATTATTAATTTCATAATAATAAGTACATAAATATGGGCTTATACGCAATTCATCTGGGATCTCTTTTTTCAGTTTTTGGAAAAGTTCGATCGGTAAATTGCTATATGTCATATCAATTTCACCCGCACGATAGCGGTTTACGTCAGTGACTTCTGATGAGATAGGTAAGAAGGTGACTTTATCAATAACAGTACTTTTGTTATCCCAATACGTTGGGCTACGTTCTAAAACAATACGTTCGTTGACTGTCCAGTCTTTTAAATTATAAGCGCCGTTACCGACGAAGTTAGCAGGTTGTGTCCATTTTTCACCAAATTTTTCAATTACTTTTTGGTTAACAGGTGACATGGAGGAGTGAGCTAATAATTTTGGTAAATAAGGCACTGCTTCGGATAAAGTGATTTCTAATATGTTGTTATCTAATGCCTTAACACCTAATTCTGTGGCTTTTTTCTTACCTGCAATAATATCGTCAATATTTACAATATGTGCATATTGCAGATAGCTTTCATAAGGAGATGCAGTATTAGGGTCCGCTAAACGTTGCCAGCTATAAACGAAATCTTGTGCTGTAACAGGGTCACCATTTGACCATTTAGCGCCTTCACGAATTTTGAATGTCCAAACAGTAAAATCTTTATTTTCCCAGCTAGTTGCAGAGCCAGGTAAAATTTCACCATCTGGACCAACAATAGTCACGCCTTCGAAAAGATCACGCGCTAATGCAGATTCAGGTACACCTTCGATTTTATGCGGATCAAGTGATTGTGGCTCAGAACCATTATTACGGACAAGCTCTTGTTTTTCAGCTAATTTTACCCCGTCTGGAACAACAGCAGCATTAGCTGTTAGTGCTGACAATCCAAAGATTGCGCTTATTGCAATCGCCAACGCACTCTTTTTAGTTAAATTACTCATCTTATAAAATACTCCCAGTTAGTAAGCTGGTTGTTAGACAACCATTCTGTGATGTTCAGTTGTGTTTTAGAACGGTTTACACAACTTATTGTTTTTACAAAAAATAAATCAATCTTGTTTATTTGTTATCAGTGCTTAATTGCCTGATAGCATTATAATTTTTTTATGCCGTTAGCTTTTTTGTGTAGCTTTTTATTGGTTAACTACTTTTTAAGTCACTTTTAATAATTTAAATCGCACATAACTATAGAATTTCGATAATTTACCAGTTTTAGTTATCTGCCTTTATAAAATAGCGCTTTAAGTCCGTATAATCAAAGGGGTCTTTGCCCATAAATCCGCCCACTTTTGGACTAACTAATCTAACACTGACACGATAATAGACAGGCACTATCGCTGAATCCTTGTCTAGCAAGGCTTCAGCACGCTGATAGAGTTGATGGCGAGCCACTTTATCAACGGCCATTGAGGCATTATTTAATGCATCGTCGTAGTCATTATTTTCATAAAAAACGGTATTGAGACTACTTGTAGAAAGAAACGAATTTAAAAACGAGGTAGGTTCATTGTAATCTGCGCACCACGTTGCTCTTGCAACTTGGTAATTTCCTTGGTTACGGCTTTCTAATGCCGTTTTCCATTCTTGGTTTTGCAACGTCACATTTGCACCAATGCTTTTTTTCCACATTGATGCGGCCGCTATTGCCTGCTGTTTATTTTGATCTGAGGTATTGTAGAGCAAAGTAAAAGTCAGAGGATTTTGGCTATCAAACCCCGCTTCTTTTAATAATTCACGCGCCCTTTCATTACGTTGCTGTTGTGTCCAATAAGCCCATTTTGGTGGCTTAAAATTACCGTTGCCAATAAAAGACGGAGTAAAAGAATAAGCGGGTATTTGCCCTTGCCCCATTATTTTTTCAGCAATAACTTCTCTATCAAGCGTTAGTTTCACAGCTTCTCGAACACGAGGATCATCAAAAGGGGCTTTTTTATTATTTAATTCATAATAGAAAGTACATAAATACGGTGTGACATGTAAATTCTCTGGCTGCTCTTGTTTCATTTTTTTATACAGAACAGGCGGAATAGCGCTATTAGTGATATCTATTTCACCGCTACGATAGCGATTTATATCACTGGTTTCTGAACTAATTGGTAAAAATGTGGCTTGCTCAATAATGGTGTTTTTATTATCCCAATAAAGTGGATTTCGTTTTAAAGTCACCTTTTCATTCACGACCCAATTTTCAATAACATAAGCGCCATTACCGACAAAATTTTCAGGACGAGTCCAATTCACGCCATATTTTTCAACAATCTCTTTTTTAACTGGCTTTAACGGAGTGTGACTGACCATATCGACTAAATAAGGAATTGGCTTGGTTAAATTGACTTGCAAAGTGTGCGCGTCTATCGCTTTTACACCTAACGTTTCGGGGGGTTTTTTACCGCTAAGAATATCTGCAACATTTTCAACATAAGCATATTCAA
The DNA here is from genome assembly GCA_023454395.1 of Pseudomonadota bacterium. Taxonomy (GTDB): domain Bacteria; phylum Pseudomonadota; class Gammaproteobacteria; order Enterobacterales; family Enterobacteriaceae; genus Proteus; species Proteus appendicitidis. Next base: position 11,531 of record JAEYFY010000189.1, on the reverse strand, counting down.
GATAACTGGCATAAGGCGAGCCTGTTTTAGGATCGACGACTCGACGCCAACTATAAACAAAGTCTTCGGCTGTAACGGGTGTGCCATCACTCCACTTTGCGTCTTCTCGCAAATAGAATCTCCACACCTTGTTATCATCAGTTTCCCAGCGTTGTGCAACGCCGGGCATGCTTTCACCATTAGGCCCCACATAGGTCAGGCCCTCTAATAAATTTAAAATAATATTTGTTTCTGGTGCGCCTTCTACTTTGTGCGGATCAAGTGATGAAACTTCAGTACCGTTATTAATCACGATATTCTGTTTTTGGGCCAGAATAGCCCCTTCAGGAAGAGTGACGGCATGAGAAAAAAAGGAGGTTAATACAAGTGACATAATACTGAGTGGAAACACTGTTTTTAACGTAACTTTATTTTTCATGGGTACCTCTCCTAATAAACAATAATTTATAGCGGGGTCGTTCAATTAACGATATGTATCGTTGTTAAATTTTGATTGTAATATTTGTGGCTCTCAAACGTTTAAAAATATTAACGAGATAAAAATGATACCAATACTCTTCTTTTTTACACTTATCGTAAATTTTGTCAATTAATGCGGTATTCTTATCACTTAACTTTATTGAGCCACCTAGAGTTCTATCCTGAGAAAATAAAAAATACATATCAAGAGAAGCAAAACAACAAATAAACATTAAATTAACATCATGCAAGTTTTATAGATAGAAAACCTACTTAGCTCACAAAATTAATATATTTAGGATGGATTTTATCCGACTTGCAGAACTTTATGATGCTTTATTTGTAAAAAATTTCTTTTTGAAATTAATTAAAAATAACAATAAATTCATCTTTAGAGTGAATAACAATTCTGGGCTAAAAATATTTATAGATTATTAAATATTCAACTTTATTATTTGTTTTTAAATTTTAATCTACATGTTTAATTGAAATGTTATTAAACAATTTTTTATTTATATTTCTATGTGTTAGATAAAATGTTAGATAAAAAAACCTCTTTAATATACATATAGAATATTAAAGAGGTGTTTAATTTTAAGATGATATCATCAATTCTTTTCAGCTATTTAGCTGATTTTGATTGAAACCATTGTAGCTTATCATTCAGTTTGACAACCTCTCCCACAATAATCAGTGCAGGGCTTTCCATTGTTTCTGCCATTTCTGCCAGTTGGCGTAATTGACCAACAATCACTTTTTGTGTTGTTAACGTCCCCTTTTCAATAATGGCAACGGGCATAGTCGCGCACATGTTTTGGCTAAGTAACATTTGCTGAATATACGGCGCTTTACTTAATCCCATATAAAACACCAAGGTCTGATTCTTTTGCGCAATACATTGCCACTGGGCTTCGTTTAACCCTTTGCCATGTCCCGTAATAAAACGGACACTTTGCGCATAATCTCGATGCGTTAAAGGGATCCCCGCATAAGTGGTACAACCTGATGCCGCCGTAATTCCGGGGATCACAGAAAATGGAATATGATGTTCAATCAAGGCTTCTAGCTCTTCACTGCCTCGGCCAAAAATAAAGGGATCGCCTCCTTTTAATCTCACCACGCGTTTTCCTGCTGCGGCTTCTTTGATTAAAATTTGATTGATTTCATCTTGAGGAACACAGTGAAAACCCGCTTGCTTACCAACATAAATACGTTGTGCGTCTCTGCGAACTAATGCCATGACCTCATCAGACACTAATCTATCATAAACCACCACATCAGCTTGCTGGCACTGCTGTAAACCTTTAATGGTCATTAGCCCAGCATCACCTGGCCCTGCTCCGACTAAAACAACACTGCCTTTAGGTTGCTGATTTTCAGATAACAGAGCGCTAATGCGTTGCTTAATACCGTCGTCTCTTTGCGCTTCTATTTCAGCTTGTAGTGATTTATCCTCGAAAAATTGCTCCCAAAAATAACGTCTGGCACTCATCGATGAAAAACGCTGTTTTATTTGCTCACGTAACGTTCCAGCGAGTTGTGCCAGCGCCCCAAGATAATTAGGGAGCAGTTGTTCAATTTTTTCTCGCAAAATACGCGCTAGCACAGGCGCTTTTCCGCCCGATGAAATCGCCACTACAATAGGAGAACGATCGATAACAGAAGGCATAATAAAGCTGGCTTGCTCTGGTGAATCAACGACATTACAAAATATCTGTTTCTCTGTCGCGGATTGAAAAACCTGTTGATTCACTTGCTCATTATCTGTTGCAGCAATAACAAGCCATTTACCCGATAGATGATCCGCAGTAAATACACCCATGATGCAGTTTAGTTTTTGCTCAGAATGCCACTGCATAAATTGCCCTGTAAACGAAGGTGCGATAACAGAAATAATCGCGCCTGCCTCCATAAGCAATCGGGCTTTACGTTCAGCAATCTCACCGCCTCCTACTAATAAACAAGGTTTATCTTTGAGCTGACAGAATATTGGAAAGTAATCCATATTCATTCCCCTATTTATTGAGATGATTTATTACGGCTGCGTACACTGACAGTATTTCCTTCAACCTTGACATCAAAATGAGTGATCGAGAAATTCTCATCCTCAAGGCAAAAACCGTCTGTTAAACGAAAATGCTGTTTTTTTAATGGGCTGACGATATACAACTCATTTTCATGTTCAGCGATCAGCCCTCGAGACAGAACACTAGAATGTGCAAAGGGATCTATATTGCTTAACGCATATAAACGTGCATCAGAATAAGGGCGAAATATGGCAACATGATCTTGTTCCACCAGCGCACAAACACCTGTTCCTGGCGTAATGTCATCTAATTGGCAAACCGCTATCCATTGGCTCATGATTGCGCCTCCTCAGTGACCAGTTTGATATCAATACGTTCGTGTAAACGTGCGGGGCGATGTTGAAATCGTTCTTTTACCGTTTGCACTGTCGGATCAGGCATTGGATTATTAATAAAGTGGGCAAAGCGTTTTAATGCTTTTGGAGAATCAACCGTTTCTTTCCATTCACAAGCGGCACGTTCTTGTAAGGCTTTCAGTTCTTTTTCTAACTGTGCATTTAAGCCTAATTTGTCGTTAATAATGACATCACGTAAATATTCAATACCGCCTTCTAGATTATCTAGCCACACTGAAGTGCGTTGCAGCTTATCGGCAGTGCGAATATAAAACATCATAAAGCGGTCGATATAATGCACTAAAGTTTCTTCATCAAGATCTGAAGCAAACAGATCTCCATGACGTGGTTTCATACCACCATTTCCACCAAAATAGAGGTTCCAGCCTTTATCTGTGGCGATAATACCCACATCTTTTCCTTGAGCTTCAGAACATTCACGGGTGCAACCTGAAACGCCAAATTTCATCTTATGAGGTGTTCTAATACCTTTATAACGATGCTCTAATGCAACACCCAAACCGACGCTGTCACCAACGCCAAAACGACACCAACTACTGCCTACACACGTTTTTACCATACGCAGCGCTTTCGCATAGGCATGACCTGTTTCAAAACCTGCCGCAATCAGTTTTTCCCAAATCGCGGGCAAATCCTGTTTATGCGCACCGAACATTGCCATGCGTTGCGAGCCAGTAATTTTGGTATACAAATTGTATTCTTGAGCAATTTGCCCAATCGCAATAATGCCTGCGGGGGTAATTTCTCCACCAGGAGAACGAGGAATAATGGAATAAGTTCCATCTTTTTGCATATTCGCGAGGAAGTTGTCGTTAGTATCTTGTAGAGAAACTAAATCATCACGCAAAATATAATCATTCCAACATGAAGCAAGCAATGAACCCACGGTTGGTTTACATACTTCACAACCATAACCTTGACCGTGTTTTTGCAGCAGTTCATCAAAACTTTTCAGCCCTTCTACGCGAATAAGATGATAAAGCTCTTGGCGAGAATAGTGAAAATGCTCACAAAGATGGTGATTAACTTCAATGCCTTGTTTTGCTAATTCTGCATTTAAAACTTGGGTCACAAGAGGAATACAACCACCACATCCCGTACCTGCTTTGGTTTCTGCTTTAATCGCAGCGACCGTATGACACCCTCGTTCAATGGCTTGAATAATGTCGCCTTTTGTTACATCAAAACAAGAGCAGATTTGTGCCGTTTCAGGCAAGGAATCTACACCTATTGCTGGCTTACTTCCTGCATGTGTCGGCAAAATTAAGGCGTCTGGATGCTCGGGTAATTCAATGGTGTTTAGTGATAATTGCAAAAGATTGCCATAATCTTCGGTATCGCCTACTAATACGGCACCCAATAGGTATTTATTATCTTCACTGACAATCAGGCGTTTATAAATTTCTTTGCCTTCATCAAGATAAATATAACTACGGCATCCTTCTTGACGACCATGAGCATCACCAATACCGCCCACATCAACACCCAGTAGTTTTAATTTTGCACTTAAATCAGCCCCCTGAAAGACAGAGTGATGACCTAATAAATTATCGACGGCAACTTGTGCCATTTTGTAACCCGGTGCCACTAAGCCGAAGGTTTTATTTTGCCAAGATGCACATTCACCAATGGCGTAAATATCAGGATCGGTTGTTTGGCAATAATCATTAATGACAATACCGCCTCGTGGGGCAATAGCTAGATCACATTGACGAGCTAATTTATCTTTCGGGCGAATACCTGTAGAGAACACAATAAAGTCCACTTCAAGAGAAGTACCATCTGCAAATTGCAATGTTTTACGTGCGCTTTCTCCTGTCGATAATATTTCTTGTGTATTTTTAGAGGTATGCACTTTCACTCCCATACGCTCTATTTTTCGCTTAAGTTGCTCTCCCCCTAATGTATCAAGCTGTTCTGCCATTAATGTGGATGCGAACTCGATAACGTGAGTTTCAATACCTAAACTTTTGAGTGCGCCAGCAGCTTCTAGACCTAAAAGCCCTCCACCAATCACCGCCCCTTTACGACTAATACGTGCGCAAGATTCAATAGCATTTAAATCTTCAATAGTCCGATAAACAAAGCAATCTGGTGAGTTATTTCCCTTAATTGGCGGAACCCATGGATAAGAGCCTGTTGCCATCACTAATTTATCGTAACTAACACAACGCCCTGTATTAGTGTGTACCACTTTTTCGTCACGATTAATGGTTATCACGCGTTCACCCATTAATACTTCTATTTGGTGTTTTTCGTAATAGCCTTGTTTAACTAAAGAGAGTTCTTCTGCGGTGTGATGGGAGAAATAAGAGGAGAGATGGACTCTATCGTATGCAACGCGAGGTTCTTCACAAAAGACGACAATATTAAATTCTTCATTGCCACCTTTATCAATCAGTTCTTCGATATAACGGTGCCCCACCATACCGTTACCGATGATTGCGAGTGTTTTCTTGCTCATTTTTGCCTCAAATTTAAAGATTTCTAAGGCTAAAATACGAAACTACTCATAAGATATATTGATGAATATCAAATACAGCTTAATCAATTCAGCTAGTACAACTTAATAGTCAATGAGTTACTACTAAAGAAGTATTTCATCATCCTGTTCTTGCGGTTAATTATTCTTCTACCATAATTAATTATGACCACCTTATAACGAAGAGTTATATATAAGCGTAATTAAAACTTTGCGCATTGGTCACGTTTTGCCTAAGTTAATTTCACAAAGTAATAACTAATAAGTTATTGACATAACGACTTTAGCTACACCATTTCAGGGAGCGTCTCATGAAAGCAAAATTATTATCATTATTGGTTGTAGGTGCCCTTTCCGTACCGGCATTTGCAGCAACTCCTGCTAATACATTAATTGTGGTACAAGGGCTTGATGATTTAGTCAGTCTTGATCCTGCTGAAAGTAATGAGCTATCGAGTATTCAAACTGTACCGAGTTTATATCAACGCATTGTTCAACCTAATCGTGATAATCCAGAAATTAATGAACCGATTTTGGTTGAAAGTTGGCAAGCAAATCCTGAACAAAAAACAATCGTATTTAAAATTAAACCCGATGCAAAATTTGCATCAGGTAACGCTGTGCGTCCTGAAGATATTATCTTCTCTTATCAGCGTGCGATCATCATGAATAAATCACCTGCCTTTATTCTAAATGTATTGGGTTGGAAAACAGATAACATTAATTCGTTACTCAAAAAAATCAGTGATAACGAATTGGAAGTACGTTGGACAGCCGATGTTAGCCCTGATGTTGTGCTAAATATTCTTTCAACCCCAATTGCCTCTATCGTTGATGAAAAACTAGTTTCTGCTCATATTAAAAATAATGATTTTGGTAATAGCTGGCTGAAAATGAACTCAGCAGGAAGTGGTGCATACAAAATGCGCGCTTATCAACCACGTCAAGCCATTGTGTTAGAGGCTAACCCTCTGTCACCGACTGGCGCACCTAAGATGGCGAATATTATTATTAAAAACGTGCCTGATCCGGCATCACGTCGCTTATTGATTGAAAAAGGCGATGCAGATATTGCGCGTGAACTGGGTACGGATCAAACCGCAGCTTTAGCAGGCAAAGCAGGTATTCAAATTTTAAATATTCCTTCTGCTGAACAAGTTTATATGGCTTTTAATACCGACAGCGGAAACCCTGCACTGAGTAACCCCGCATTTTGGGAAGCATCTCGTTATTTAATTGACTACAAAGGTATTACTGAAGATTTAATGCGTGGTCAGTATTTTATTCACCAAAGCTTCTTACCTGTAGGTTTACCGGGCGCATTAGAAGATAACCCATTCACTTTTGATCCAGCAAAAGCTAAAGAAATTTTAGCCAAGGCAGGGATCACCAATGCACGCTTTACATTAGATGTTGAGAACAAAGTTCCTTACATCACGGTGGCGCAATCCATCCAAGCAAGTTTTGCTCAAGCTGGTGTACAAGTCGATTTATTGCCTGCGGCAGGTAGTCAAGTGTATAGCCGTGTGCGCGCTAAACAACATCAAGCAGCTATCCGCTTTTGGATCCCTGATTATTTTGATGCACACTCAAACGCCAGTGCCTTTGCTTATAACGACGGACAATCCAACACTGTTGCTTGGTTAAATGGCTGGAAAATTCCTGAATTAAGTCAGCAAACATTGGCAGCACTTAATGAAGCGGACAAGGCAAAACGTCAATCCCTCTATACTGAAATGCAAAAAGAGTTACAGCGTAGCTCGCCTTATGTGTTTATCGACCAAGGTAAAAACCAAATCGTTATGCGCGATAACATCAAAGGTTATGCGCAAGGTCTAAATGCAGATATGGTTTATTATGACAAAGTAACTAAGTAATCTTTTTTCAGAAACCCTCCACAGTCATGTTACTGTGGAGGGTCTATTTTTGTCATTTCACTAGGCTATTGCTGTATGAATACTGCTATGACGTTATCTTTTCGTCTTAAAGGTCAGTTAATTACCTTTGCTCAAGGTATATTGACACTGGTGCTGACGCTTTTAGGGCTTCTTGTTATCACTTTTACGCTTTCTGTACTTTCACCTGTCGATCCTGTCTTACAAATTGTCGGTGATCACGCAAGCCTCGAAACCTATAACCAAGTAAAACATGAGTTAGGGCTGGACTTACCTATCTACATGCAGTTTTTTCACTATGTGGAAGCAGTGCTGCAAGGACATTTAGGTACAGCGACATCAACAGGTCAGCCTGTTCTTGATGATTTGTTAGCGACCTTCCCCGCTACATTGGAATTAGCAACTGTTGCATTGTTGATTGGTGCCAGTCTCGGTATTTTATTCGGTATTTTATGTGCGCGGTTTGTGGGAACACCCCTCGATTTTATTTTGCGAATTCTAACGTTATTAGGCAGTTCAGTTCCTATTTTCTGGTTAGGTTTGATTTTACTCTTGATTTTCTATGCCACATTACAATGGACTGCTGGCCCCGGGCGATTAGACGATATCTATCAATTCACCATTGAACCCGTAACAGGTTTTGCATTAATTGATACATTATTAGCTGGCGATAAAGAGGCTTTTTTTAATGCGTTATCACACCTGATTTTGCCCGTTTCCCTATTAGCTTATTTTGCCCTTGCTTCTATCACTCGCTTAACTCGCTCGGCATGTTTAAACGAAATGAATAAAGAGTATGTCACGTTAGCAAGAGCGAAAGGCATTGGCGAGTTACGTATTCTTTTTTATCACGTACTGCCTAATATTCGTGGTGTTTTAATGACTATTATCGCCCTGTCTTACACAGGGATGCTAGAAGGGGCTGTATTGACAGAAACCGTCTTTTCTTGGCCGGGAATTGGTCGATATCTCACAACAGCGCTTTTTGCAGGAGATACCACAGCCATTATGGGCGGTACTTTAATTATCGGTTTATGCTTTGTCTTTATTAATAATGTAACCGATATTGTTATTCGTTTAACTGATCCGAGGCTCCGCTAATGTCATCCTCATTTTTAAGAAAAATAGCGCGCTCGCCTTCCGCATTTATCGGTTTATCGTTGCTTATTTTACTGTTAATTATTGCGATTTTTGCACCTTGGTTGGCTCCTTATGATCCAAATTGGCAACATGCTGCCCAACGTTTATTAGCACCCAATGCTGAACATTGGCTAGGCACCGATAATTATGGGCGAGATATTCTTTCTCGCCTGATCTTCGGTACTCGCCCCATGCTAGGTTTAGTGGGGCTGGTGGCGCTTATTACGTTACCTTTAGGATTATTGATTGGGATTTTATCGGGATATTACGGCGGTTGGACTGAACGTATTTTAATGCGCTTCACCGATATTGTGATGTCAATGCCTTCTCTTATTCTCGCTTTCGCCTTTGTCGCAATGTTAGGTCCAGGTCTGTTAAATGGGGCATTAGCGCTGGCTTTAACCGCATGGCCTGCTTATGCACGACAATCGCGCAGTGAAATTCAACATTTACGTAATAGTGATTATCTCGCTGCGGCTGAAATGATGGGAATTAAGGGTATCCGATTGTTATGGGGACATATCTTACCCCTGTGTTTACCTTCAGCTATTGTACGTTTAGCGCTGAACTTAGCAGTGATTATCCTCGCAGCAGCAGGATTGGGCTTTCTTGGATTAGGCGCTCGGCCACCAATGGCGGAATGGGGAGCAATGATCTCAGAAGGCATGCCTGTTATTTTTGATCAATGGTGGGTTGCCGCTATTCCGGGTACTGCAATTTTGATCAGCAGTCTAGCATTTAATTTATTGGGTGATGGATTACGCGATGTATTGGGAGATACCCATGAATAAAGCACCATTAATTGAGGTAAATAACCTCTGTATTGATTTCCCAAAGGCAAGAGTGGTCAATAATGTCTCTTTCACTTTAGGGCAAGAGCGTTTAGCGGTTGTCGGCGAATCGGGTTCTGGCAAATCAATGACCGCTCGTGCATTAATGGGATTAGTTCGTCAGCCGGGAAAAGTCAGCGCAGATAAACTCAATTTGCAGGGAGATAATCTATTGGGTTTTTCCTCTCGCCAATGGAATAACATTCGAGGTAATACTATTTCAATGGTATTACAAGATCCTCGTTACGCCTTAAATCCTGTAAAAACCATTTATCAACAAGTAGAAGAAACTGTAAAACAGCATCAAAAACTTTCGCGCCAAGATAGACGCCAACTTATCATCGATACACTGCTGTCTGTCGGCTTACCTGAACAGAATATTTATCGCTATCCCGGTGAATTATCAGGGGGAATGGGGCAACGTGCAATGATAGCGATTGCACTTATTAATAATCCAACGATTTTAATAGCTGATGAACCGACTTCTGCGCTTGATGCACAATTACGTCATCAAATCCTTGAGCTGATCACCACACAGTGTGAGCAACGTCATATGGGCTTATTGCTAATTAGCCATGATTTGCCCCTTGTTGCCGAATATTGTGAACGTGTCATGGTGATGTACCAAGGCGAACAAGTTGACGAACTCAGTGCGAAGGCGCTATCGACTGCCACACATCCTTATACTCGTACACTTTGGACATGCAGACCTAACGCAAGCACTTATGGCACTCAATTGCCTGTATTAGATAGAACGCTTAATTTCAAGGGGCTGCATCATGCTAATTGATATTCATGATTTACATGTTCAATTTGAACAAGGTAAACAAGCAAAGCACGTTGTAAAAGGCATTAATTTACATATTCAACAAGGTGAAACCTTTAGCTTAATAGGTCGTTCTGGTTGCGGAAAATCGACTGTTTTACGAGTGATTGCTGGGTTATTGCCCCATTGGCAAGGTAATATATCGCTTTTAGGGCAAACTATTAAACCTCAACAACGTTTTCAAGGGGCATTACGCCGTAATATACAAATGGTGTTTCAAGATCCCTACGCTTCTTTGCACCCTCAACACCGTATTGAACGTGCATTTTCTGAGCCGTTAAAAATCCATCAAATTCCTTTTGATAAAAATACGATTGAACAAGCATTAGCCCAAGTTGGTTTGCCCGCAGATGTGACAAGTCGTTATCCTCATCAACTTTCTGGTGGTCAGCGTCAACGTATTGCCATTGCAAGAGCCATTTTATTACAACCAAAATTATTGCTTTTAGACGAGCCAACTTCAGCACTCGATATGTCAGTACAAGCCGAGATTTTGAATCTGCTTAACACACTGAAAAAAGAGCATAATATGACATATTTATTAGTAAGTCATGATGCAGACGTTATTGCACATATGTCGGATAGAGCTGCATTAATGGAAAATGGGGAGCTCACACAACATTATGATCGGGATGCGTTATCAAAAGGGATACATCGTCTTGATTGACATAAAAGAGAATAAATAGAAGAAAAGAGAATAAATAGAAGAAAAGATCCGAGCAGTATTGCGTTGTTAATACTGCTCTTTTTAATAGTACCGTTTAGTAGTACCATTTTTTAATTGTTCTGCGCTGTGTTTAAACTAATAAGCCTGGGAAAATAGAACGTAACCCAGTCACAATAAATTCAATACCTAACGACATTAATAATAAGCCCATTATACGAGTAACCACGTTAATGCCGGTTTGCCCTAAATATTTCACTAAGAGTGTTGCACTACGAAACAGTAACCAACAACAAAATGCAAAAAAGATACTGGTTGCGGCTAATCCTAAAAAGTTAGTAAAACCTTCCCAACGAGAGCTCCACACAATACAAGAACTGATTGCCCCAGGTCCTGCCATTAATGGCAATGCTAAAGGTACAACAGCAACACTATTACGAACCGCGGATTCGTTTCGTTCTTGATTGTTTTGTTTATCTTCCCCTAAACGCCCATTTATCATTGTCATTGCAATAGTAACAATCAGCATTCCCCCTGCTATACGAAACGAGTCGATAGAAATACCGAAAATATTCAGTATAGAATCACCGATTAACAGAGAAGAAACTAAAATAATTGCAACGGAGCCATTCGCAATTAAGTTTGTTTTGTTACGCCCAGCATCAGTTTGATAACTCGTCATACTAATAAAGACAGGCAAAATACCAATTGGGTTTACAATCGCAAAAAGACCGACAAAAAATTTAATATAACCGGATAAATCCAGCAGTGACCCCATGAAAAGCCCCTTCT
>JAEYFY010000150.1 GCA_023454395.1 Pseudomonadota bacterium | reverse complement strand
ATTATAAAGGGGCGATAATGCTAATTGTTTTAGCTATCGCAAAACTCTTTTGGTTAAGTGGTTGGTTCTCAACAAACTATGTCGATCCGGTATTTAATGCCCCCGATTTAGCGCAAAGTGGACAAGTGCTAACGGCTGTCTATGCCTATGCGTGGCATATCTATTTCAACTTCTCGGGTTACACCAATCTTGTTACAGGTATTGCCTTATTACTTGGCTTTGCCGTACCTCGTAACTTTAATGCCCCGTATTTAGCGATAAACTTGGCTGATTTCTGGCGTCGCTGGCATATTAGTTTATCTACCTTTATTCGCGATTACGTCTATATTCCTTTAGGGGGTAATCGTAAAGGAGTCATTAGACAAAACTTCAATGCTTTTGCTGCGATGGTGATTTCAGGATTGTGGCATGGCGCAGCAATGACCTTTATTATTTGGGGTGCCATTCACGGTATTGGTGTGGTGTTATTAAATATTAAACACCGCCTGTTCCCGGTGAAGAAAAATGCGCCACCCACTGCGTTATCTTCGTTAAATATGTTGTTGTCATGGATCATCACGTTCCACTTTGTTTGCTTTGCGTGGATCTTTTTCCGCAGTCAAACCGTGGGAGATGCTTTGATCCTAATACAGCAACTCTTTAGTGCGGGTGCTTGGGCATCATTACAAGCAGAAGGCTTAACCCTCTTTATGTTCTGGGGACTTTTCTTACTTTACCCTTGCTTTGTCACCTTAAAGGATATTGTAGCTCGTCTTGAGAAAAGAGTGCCGTGGTATGTTTATCCTCTACCACTTGCGTTGATCCTCACAATTATTTTTATGTTGTCTCCAGATGGGGTGCCAGGATTTATTTATGCCAGCTTTTGATTTCTGCTCAAACTTAAAAAAGACAGCAAAAGTCGCTTTAATGGTGCTATTTAGCACCCTCTTGCTGATTTGGCTAAACCAAACATCACTAGAGCGCTTTTGGCAACAGCAATATCATCGCCCTGCGCCTTGGTCTGGGCTTTCTCACTATTATGCTTGGCAAGTGGGAGGACAACTGCGTGATGGCGTATTTGTTGCGATAGAAAGCTATGGTGATTATCTACAAGTTAATCATCCTGATAATCAGGCAAAGCCAATAGAACAAAGCTCTACGTTGGAGCAACTTCCAGAAGGCTTTGCGGTGGGATTGCATTTCTTTAATGGTTATACACGACCAGCATCCCAATTAACGCAACGCTTTCCGCAATTATTACAGCGTAAACAAGCAATGGGGGGATTACCTTACCATTCAGTTACGGATGTGTCTGATGCTGCTTTGGAAGCCTTAAAGCCTATCGTTCAGAAAACAGAAATTATCTTGTCACCTCAAGATAAAGTCTTATTTGCTGGCGATTCAATGATGCAAGGTGTTGCTCCTTTACTTAAGCGTCAACTGCAAACGGATTACAACATCAGCAGTATTGATTTAAGTAAGCAAAGTACAGGGCTTGCCTATCCTCGCTTTTTCAATTGGCCTCAAACGATTGCAACGCGATTAGCCAGTGACGACACCATTAAATTATTAGTGGTCTTTTTAGGGCCTAACGATCCTTGGGATATGCCACCTGATGGTGGAGGGCGTTACTTAAAATTTGCAAGTGAAGCATGGGAATCAGCCTACCGTGCGCGAATTGCCAGCATTATAGAAAATGCCAGACAGAATAATGTCACGGTTATTTGGGTTGGGCCACCTAATATGCGTAAGCAGAAGTTATCTGAAGGTATGGCATATCTTGATAAACTTTACCGTGAAGAAGCTGAAAAAATGGGCGAAATTTACCTTTCCGTCAATGATATGTTTAAATATGAAAAAGATATTTATTCTGATTATATGGGAGATGGTAGCAGTCGTGTTAAGTTAAGAGCCGGTGATGGCATTCATTTTAGCTTAAAAGGTCAGCAAATTATTGCTCAACACGTATTCTCACGTATTCATCTTCAAGAAGAAACAAAAGAAGATAATGCAGTTGATGATGTAAAAGATAAAAACACGGTTATTGTAAATGAAACAACTAACGCACATCCTTGAGCGTAAAACCTTAGTCAGTAGTTCAATCATACTGGCCTTGGTTTCACTCTTAGTCGCTTGTAACCAAGAAACTGAAAAAACAGTGAAGTTACCGACCCCCTCAGTATTACCTGCTGATGGTTCAAGACAACTTTACAACTATCACGATCCGCATTTTGCAGGCTTTGTTAAGAAATTACAGCAAGGCCGTCAAACTGTACACATTGTTCAGTTAGGGGATTCCCATACTGCGGCTGATTTTTTCAGTGGTAAGTTGCGTGAACGTTTTCAGGCTGACTATGGTAATGGTGGTATCGGTTTTATTCCTCCGACGAGTATCGCAGGTCAGCGTATTGCAAACGTACAATACCAAAGTGACAAAAAAGCATGGACACTGCTTTCAAGCAGAAAAGATAGCGATCCTGATTTTCCATTAGGGGGTTTTATTAGTGAACCTCAAGCGAAATGGGCAAAATTGCAGTTATCTGAAAATCCAGTTACTCAACAACGTTATCAATTACAAGCGCTCTATAAAGCCCCAACAGCGGCTCAAGTGAATGTACAGTCATCGACAAACAAAGTCCTTTCATTATCGCAAACGCAAGGTAAATGGCAGTTTTCAAACCCAACAGCCATGACATTCCCTGTTAGTATTACCATCAGCAAAAATCAGCCCGTTAAATTAGGCGGTTGGTTGATAACCAATCAACAGCCTGGTGTAATGCTTTCCTCATTAGGCATTAATGGTGCCACCATAAATATGATGGATAAATGGGGTATGCAATGGACTGAAACACTCGGTCAATTAAATCCTGATATGGTGATTTTAGCGTATGGCACCAATGAAGCGTTTAATGACACTTTCGATTTGAGCGCCTATCGCCAACAGCTAACCGATAAAATTCGTCAGATCCGCCAGCAAGCGCCTAATAGCGCTATTTTATTAATTGGACCTTCGGACTCTATTAAAAATAAAGAAGCACCTGATTGCCGTTCACAACAGCCTCAATGGCTAAGTGATATTATCAGAATTCAAAAAGAAGTGGCTCAACAGGAAAAGACGCTCTTTTGGGATTGGCGTGATTATATGGGTGGCGAATGTTCGATAAAAGCATGGGCGCTGTATGATTTAGCAAGACCTGACGGTGTTCATCTTTCTCGTGAAGGTTATGAAAGCAGTGCCAATACACTTTATAGCCAATTGAATACCTTAATAAACAAGAGCTAATTCACGCGGTTCAACACACAAAAAGGAGCTTATCGCTCCTTTTTATTTTTGTTGTTTTATTCATCAAGTTAGTAATTATCTAAATTTAATAAAACATCGACATATTTGATAACATCAACGCTGGCTTGTTCCATTTTCTCTATATAGTGTGCAACCGCTTCTTGATTATCTTCTATATTGGCCTTTAATGCTAAACGTCCGCATTCATGCACTAACTTATGCGGCTCTTCTAAACGCCGAAAAGCCTCTGTACCAGCAAATTTCCGTCCATCACCTTGATAATACCATTTGCCTAAACGGCACTCTGTATGCTGATTAACACAGTGTTCATCATCATTATTTAATAAATGGATATAAATCGCTTCTTTCCATAAAACATGATCAAGTTTGACCGTATTAAAAAACTGTTGCATCGAAAGGAAGGTAAAAATATGTTTAAGCTCGCTAGCTTGTTCTGACAGTGACGTTAAATTTTGATGCCCTTCTTCAACCAGTGTTTTAACTTGTTGAACCTGCTGTTGGTTTTTTTCTGTGGTTTCTTTAACAGGAATAAAACGAGCGCCTAAATTATTATTAATGCTGGCAATAGAAGAAGCTTGCTTCTGGATTTCTAATGATAACTTTTTCATCTCTTGGGCTAAGACTGAAAATCCCGCCCCTTCACGCCCGATGTGTCCAGCTTCAATTGCTGAATTAATTGATAAAAGATTCGCCTGACTAGAAAGCCTATCAATATTGCTAGCACTATCTTTAATTTTCTTCAGCCAACTTGAAAAATCGTCTATCTCTTTTCGGCTATGCGTAAAATGCGCATCCACTTCATTTAGAAATTGAGTCAATGATTGCGAATTATCCAACATTTGGCTAAAGAGATGTTCCATTTCATCAAGCAAACTGAGCTTATCTTGTAGCTTATTACTTGATGCTAAAATTGAATCTCGAATTAGCGTGATAGTGTGGATATTACAATCCGTGTGTTTAATAAAAAGCGAATTATAGTCAACCATAAAATAACAGCCCTAGTTTGCCCACTTAATAAAGAAACCTATAGATTAATGAGAAACGGGATATTTTCTGTCATATTTGATAGCCATTTATAGCAATGAAAAAAAGCGCGTCAAAAGACGCGCTAATTACAAGAAGATAAAGATTTAATTTTATAAAAAAGCGAAGAAAATCATACCAACAATAGCACCAGTTGTGCCAAGAATCGTTTCCATTAATGACCATGTCTTTAATGTTTGCGCTTCTGTTGCCCCAGTAAATTTACCGAATAGCCAGAAACCAGAGTCATTAACGTGGCTAAGAATAATAGAGCCACCCGCGATACAGACAGATAATGCCGCCATTTGAGCGCCACTGTAGCCCAACTCATTAATAACCGGTAAAACTAAACCCACTGCGGTTAAACAAGCCACCGTTGCTGAACCTTGAATAACACGTACTGCACCTGCCAGAATAAAACACGCGACCGCAATTGGCATACCTGCGCCAATTAACGCATTCCCTAATGCAGGGCCAACACCCGAATCGACTAACACTTGTTTAAAGACGCCACCTGCACCAGTAACCAATAAAATGATCCCCGCAGGTTGGATTGCAGCAGAACAAATCTCCATCACTTTTTCTTTGCTCATACCACGGCGGATTGCTAAGCCATAAATAGCCACTAAACAAGCCACAAGAATAGCGATAAAAGGATGACCAACAAATTCAAGGACATTGTACAGCTCTGAACCTTCCTCAACGAAACGAGCGCCAATGGTTTTGAATCCCACTAAGACTAAAGGTAATAACACCAGTGCAAGACTGAAACCAAAAGAAGGCATTTTATTCTGACCTAAACTAGGCTCTGATAAATCTTTTGGTAATTCTAAGGTGACATAACGGCTAATAAAGTTACCGAAAATAGGACCGGCTAATAACATTCCCGGAATAGCTGCGCACAGACCAATTAAGATCATCCAACCAAAATCAGCATTCATTTGGTCGGCTAATAGCATTGGTGTTGGCCCTGGTAATAAGAAAGCGGCAGCACCTGCAACACCCGCAAAGAGAGGGATTGCCATTTTCACCACGTTGCCACCCGTACGGCGAGCAACAGCAAATACAACACCAATTAATAAGACAACGGCAACATCAAAGAACAGAGGTAAAGCACAAATTAAACCCGCAATACCTAATGCGTAGTTGGCGCGTTTCTCACCAAAGTATTTTAATAATCGCACCGCGATTTGGTCTAATGCCCCTGTTTCATGTAGCACCTTACCAAACATAGCCCCCAGTGCGACGACAATGGAGAGGAAACCTAAAGTACCGCCCATACCGTTTTGCATGGTTTGTGTGATTTTCTCTAAAGGCATACCTGAGAAAATACCCGCGCCAATGGCAACAATCATTAATGCAATAAAAGCATGTAAACGTGCATACATTACAAAAAAGAGCAGTAATAAAACCGAGCCAACCGCGGTTAGCACAAGCGTTAATGTACTCATACCGTTTCCTCTTCAAAAGTCTTTTGAGTGACTAAATTTATTGTCTTAATTACACTTTCAATCACATCATCAAGTGGCACTGAAATATCAATTTCATACACATCGTTTTCAGCTTTTGTTGGCTCTTCTAAGGTTTCAAATTGAGTCACTAACATTTGAGGTTTAAAGAAGTGTCCTTTACGTGCTTTTAAGCGACTTTCAATCAGCTCATAGTCACCTTTTAAATATAAAAAGTGCAGGCATTTATTGCCTTCTCTTAACATATCGCGATACTGTTTTTTCAATGCAGAACAAACAATTAATGAAACACTATTAGTTCTTTGCATTGCAAATGCGGCATCATTTAATGCTTGTAGCCAAGGTTTACGATCTTCATCATTTAAAGCGTGACCTGATGCCATTTTAGTAATATTTGAGCGCGGATGCAGAAAATCACCGTCCAAAAAAGCAGCACCTGTACGTTGTGCTACACCACTTGCGACCGCAGATTTACCGCTGCCTGATACCCCCATTAAGATGAAAACATGGTGTAGGGATTGGGTATCGTTCATAGAATGCTCCTTTAAGGCAGATATTAAGTCTTTTTTGTAAT
>JAEYFY010000149.1 GCA_023454395.1 Pseudomonadota bacterium | reverse complement strand
CAAGTTTGGAATACGGGTTGGCATTACTGCCGGAATATGTTCTGTTCCATCATAGTTAGGAACAAAATCAACCGTTTCTTTTTCCAAATCCGCCAGCAGTTCATGGGCGATTTTCGCCATACGAACTTCGGTATAACGCATTGCAGCCGCCGAGTCACCATCAACTGACCCGAAGTTACCCTGCCCGTCAACCAACATGTAACGCATAGAAAAAGGCTGTGCTAAACGAACAATCGTTTCATAAACAGCACTGTCCCCGTGCGGGTGATATTTACCGATAACATCCCCAACAACACGGGCTGATTTTTTATAAGGTTTATTCCAATCGTTTCCTAGTACATTCATCGCGAAAAGCACTCGGCGGTGTACTGGCTTCAGTCCGTCTCGAACATCGGGTAATGCGCGTCCTACAATAACAGACATCGCATAATCCAAATATGAGCTTTTTAGCTCTTCTTCGATATTAACTGGTGTGATTTCTCTGGCAATGTCGCTCATGGAGCCACTGTCCCTCATACTACGGATTCAAAGGTTTAGAACTATACCACAAATCGCCAATTTTTGGAAAAAGGAAACAACTAAATTAATGATCCTTTCGCTATTCTCTTCGATTTCACCGTCTAACGTTGGTAGAATCATGGCAATATGAAAATAGGAGTAATACTTTCTGATGAATGATAAAACAACCTCTTTACATGCTAACGTGGATCAGCATGAAATCGACAAGTTTGAAAGCGTCGCATCACGGTGGTGGGATCTTGAAGGTGAATTTAAGCCATTACACCGCATCAACCCACTAAGACTCAACTATATTCAAGAACGCGCAGACGGCCTATTTGGAAAAAAAGTCCTAGATGTCGGTTGTGGTGGCGGTATTTTGTCTGAAAGTATGGCATGTACAGGAGCTGAAGTGACGGGTCTTGATATGGGAACAGAACCATTACAAGTCGCACGTTTGCACTCGCTGGAATCAGGTATTCCTGTCACTTACATTCAAGATACTGTTGAAAACCATGCAAATGAAAACCCACAAGCTTACGACGTCGTTACCTGTATGGAGATGTTAGAGCACGTTCCTGACCCATCTTCTGTTGTAAGAGCCTGTGCAAAATTGGTAAAACCGGGTGGGCATGTTTTCTTCTCAACTATCAATCGCAATAAAAAAGCGTGGCTAATGCTGGTCGTAGGTGCGGAGTATATTCTGAATATGGTACCTAAAGGCACACATGATGCTAATAAGTTTATTCGCCCATCAGAATTACTGAGTTGGGTCGATGAAACCGATTTACGTAGCAAAAATATGATTGGATTACATTATAACCCAATCACCGACAAATTCCGATTAGCGCCAAATGTTGATGTGAATTATATGGTGCACACACAATCGACACATAACTCGAATTCATGAAACTGAAAGTTTGATTTGGTTTAATAAAACATCAAACGATCACATTTTTTAAAATTGACTTTACATCATTGTCACTTGAATTTGTGTTTCTTACTGCCTGTATTTATGCAGGGTACAGGCAGTTGTTAAAAAATTTATCCCCTATTTATCCACAGAAACAATCAGATTTGTACACTTGATCAATCTCTCAATTACCTTTATCTTGTTATCACCATTTGAACCAACCCCTATATATTGTGTTTCCTTAAATTTCACACCACAAGACTCCTTGACACTAATTGTCATCGGGAGCGTTTTTTTGCGGTATAAAATTTCAGGTAACACTAATGCAAGAAAGGTGCATCGCTCATGAATCACAGCCTGCTCGTCACAAAACGTGATGGTCATAAAGAACGCATTGACTTAGACAAAATTCACCGTGTTATCGCCTGGGCCGCTGAAGGTCTAGAAAATGTCTCTGTATCTCAAGTTGAATTACGTTCTCAGATTCAGTTTTATGATGGTATCAAAACTGCTGATATCCATGAAACGCTGGTAAAAGCTGCTGCAGACTTAATCTCTGGTGAAACGCCTGATTATCAGTATCTCGCTGCCCGTCTTGCCGTATTTAATTTACGTAAAAAAGCGTATGGCCAATTTGAGCCACCAGCACTGTATGATCACGTTAAAAAATTAGTCGATTTAGGCAAATACGATCGCCATCTTCTTGAAGATTACACACTAGAAGAGTTCGAACAGATGAATAACTTTATTGTTCATCAACGTGATATGAATTTCTCCTACGCTGCGGTTAAACAATTAGAAGGCAAATACTTCGTTCAAAACCGTATTACTGGTGAAATTTACGAAAGCGCACAGTTCTTATATGTTTTAGTTGCAGCTTGCTTGTTCTCTCGTTATCCACAAGCAACGCGTATGGACTATATCGAACGTTTCTATAATGCGATTTCGACTTTTAAAATCTCATTACCAACGCCAATCATGGCGGGTGTAAGAACACCAACTCGTCAATTTAGCTCTTGTGTTTTAATTGAGTGCGACGACAGTCTTGATTCTATCAATGCAACATCAAGTGCCATTGTGAAATATGTTTCTCAACGTGCAGGTATTGGTATTAATGCCGGTCGTATTCGTGCATTAGGTAGTGCTATTCGTAATGGTGAAGCATTCCACACAGGTTGTATCCCATTCTATAAACACTTCCAGACTGCGGTAAAATCATGCTCGCAAGGTGGTGTTCGTGGTGGTGCGGCAACCTTATTCTACCCATTATGGCACTTAGAAGTTGAAAGCCTACTGGTACTGAAAAATAACCGTGGTGTTGATGATAACCGTGTTCGTCATTTGGATTACGGCGTTCAGTTAAACAAATTAATGTATGAACGTTTAATCAAAGGCCAGGATATTACTTTATTCAGCCCTTCTGATGTTCCAGGTTTATATGATGCATTCTTTGCTGATCAAGATGAATTTGAACGTTTATATGTGCAATATGAGAAAGATAAGAGCATCCGCCAAAAACAAGTTAAAGCGGTTGAGTTATTCTCATTAATGATGCAAGAACGTGCCTCAACTGGCCGTATTTACATTCAGAACGTTGACCATTGTAATACTCATAGCCCATTTGATCCGGCTATTGCACCAATTCGCCAATCAAACTTATGCTTAGAAATTGCACTGCCAACTAAACCATTAAATGATATTAAAGATCCTAATGGTGAAATTGCACTGTGTACGTTATCTGCATTTAACTTAGGCGCAATTGAAAATCTTGATGATTTAGAAGAACTTGCTCGTTTAGCCGTTCGTTCATTGGATGCATTGTTAGATTACCAAGATTATCCAATCTTAGCGGCAAAACAAGGTGCAATGGGTCGTCGTACCTTAGGTATTGGTGTTATTAACTTTGCTTATTATTTAGCAAAACACGGCGTTCGCTACTCTGATGGTAGTGCAAATAACTTAACCCATCGTGCATTTGAAGCAATTCAATACTATTTATTAAAAGCCTCTAATGAATTAGCGAAAGAACAAGGCGCATGCCCATGGTTTAATGAAACTACTTACGCTGAAGGTATTTTACCTATTGATACCTATAAAAAATCATTGGATGTGCTGACAAAAGAACCACTGCATTACGATTGGGAAGGTTTACGTAAAGACATTAAAGAGCACGGTTTACGTAACTCAACACTGTCTGCACTGATGCCATCAGAAACCTCTTCACAGATTTCGAATGCAACAAATGGTATCGAGCCACCGCGTGGCTATATCAGTATTAAAGCCTCTAAAGACGGTATTTTACGTCAAGTGGTTCCTGAGTATGAGCGTTTGAAAGGCGCTTATGAATTACTGTGGCAAATGCCAAGTATTGAAGGTTACTTGCAGTTAGTGGGCATTATGCAAAAATTCGTTGACCAAGCAATTTCAGCAAACACTAACTACGATCCTACTCGTTTCCCTAGCGGTAAGGTTCCAATGAACCAACTGCTGAAAGATTTGCTGCTCGCTTACAAATATGGCGTGAAAACACTTTATTATCACAATACCCGTGACGGTGCAGACGATGTACAGGGTGATCTGGAAGAAGTCGTTGAGACGGAAGATTCAGATTGTGAAGGCGGCGCGTGTAAAATTTAATTGAGGAAGCTATGTCTTATACTACTTTTTCACAAGTTAAAAATGATCAACTTCAGGAGCCAATGTTTTTTGGGCAGCCTGTTAACGTAGCGCGTTATGATCAGCAAAAATATCCTATTTTTGAAAAGCTAATTGAAAAACAACTCTCCTTCTTCTGGCGTCCAGAAGAAGTGGACGTTTCTCGTGATCGTATTGACTATAATGCGTTACCTGATCATGAAAAACATATTTTTATTAGTAATTTAAAATATCAAACACTGTTGGATTCGATTCAAGGAAGAAGCCCTAACGTGGCATTCTTACCTTTGATTTCAATCCCAGAGTTAGAGACATGGGTTGAAACATGGTCATTCTCTGAAACCATTCACTCACGCTCTTATACTCATATTATTCGTAATATTGTTAACGATCCGTCTATTGTGTTTGATGACATCGTTGAAAATGAAGAAATTTTAAAACGTGCGCGTGATATTTCTTCTTATTATGATGAGTTAATCAAGCTGACAAACCTTTATCACATGTATGGAGAAGGCGACCATCAGGTTAAAGGTAAAACGGTTCATGTCACGTTACGTAAATTAAAGAAACAGCTTTATCTGTGTTTAATGAGCGTCAACGCACTAGAAGCGATTCGTTTCTACGTTAGCTTTGCCTGTTCATTTGCCTTTGCGGAGCGTGAATTAATGGAAGGTAATGCTAAAATCATTCGATTAATAGCCCGTGATGAAGCGTTACATTTAACCGGAACACAGCACATGCTGAATTTACTGCGTTCAGGTCAAGATGATCCTGAAATGGCTGAAATTGCGGCTGAATGTGAACAAGAGTGTTATGACCTGTTTGTTGAAGCAGCAGAGCAAGAAAAAGAGTGGGCGGAATACCTATTCTCTGAAGGCTCTATGATTGGTTTAAATAAAGATATCCTTTGCCAATATGTTGAATATATTACCAATATTCGCATGCAAGCTGTGGGTCTTAAATTACCATTTAAAGCACGCTCTAACCCTATTCCATGGATCAATGCATGGTTAGTGTCTGACAACGTTCAAGTTGCACCTCAAGAAGTTGAAGTCAGTTCTTACCTCGTGGGTCAAATCGATTCACAAGTTGATACTGATGACTTAAGTAACTTTGA
>JAEYFY010000112.1 GCA_023454395.1 Pseudomonadota bacterium | reverse complement strand
TCATAATCATCACAGTTAATTGGTTGATATTCTGTATTTGTTGACATATTCCCTCACCACTCTTTCGTGGCGGTGTTGCCGCCAGTGAATAATTCAGAATAAAATCATTATGCTGTTATTCGATGTGAGCACAATAGTTATTGTAATAATTTTCTGAAATAGTTCTTTATTCGAAGTGATTTAAGAAATAATTAACAATTATGGGTGCATTTATCTTAAAGCTTGTTTTATTGCCCCCTTTTATTTTAAAAAATGTTAGAATCAAATAGAGAATGATTTATTAAAAAGTACCCAGAATGTAGGGAGTCGATGATGGGGAAAAAATTTTTATTTGCAGCCGTTGCTGCTGGGTTATTTGTATTGTCAGGTTGCCAAAATAATATTGGCTTATCACTTGATGGAAAAATTGTAGACCAAACTTACAACAGTATTCTGCCTTGTGCCGATTGCTCTGGTATCGACACGACAATTCTTGTTAATCAAGATGGCTCTTATGTTATGGAGCAAAGCTATCAAGGTTCACCTGATGATAAACGTAGTTTCTTTGAATCAGGAACTTGGGTATTAGGTAAAGATAAACTGACGTTGACTAATAGCTATGGTGAGAAGAGCTATTATTTACCTCACGAAGATAAATTAGTTATGCTTGATATTGATGGCAACGTTATTAATTCAGAACTAAATTATACTTTAGCTAAGGTTCAGCCTAAGCAACTTGCTGGTGAATTTACCTATTTTGCCGATGCTGGTACGTTTAAAGATTGCCAATCAGGGCGTGTTTACGCAGCCAGTGGTATTGAATTGGAAAAAGGCTATTTTTTAACCGGTGTTGATGGTGGAACACCTGTTTACCTCGAAGTTAATGGCTATTACAGTATTCGTCCTTCAATGGAAGATGGTCAATATGACCAAGCATTAGTGGTTACAGATGATAAACCGCGCTTTAATCGCCATGGCTCTTGTGGAAATCATCGTGGTGGCAGAAGCTAAGTTTTAGTTATCCTATTACTAATAAAAAAACCCGCTTTTGCGGGTTTTTTGTTGCTCAATAAAGCCTCTTAACATCAAGAGGCCTAATGATTAAGCGAGTTGCTCTTTGATAAAGGCAACAACATCGTCAACATTAATCAGTGATTTATCATCACTACGACGCGCTTTATATTCGATTTGGTTGTTGTCTAAGTTACGATCACCAATCACGATCGTGTGTGGAATACCGATAAGTTCCATATCAGCGAACATCACACCCGGACGTTCTTTACGATCATCAAACAGCACATCAATACCGTGAGCGCGTAATTCGTCATAAAGTTTGTCAGCGACTTCTTTAACACGATAAGAACGATGCATATTCATTGGTAAAATAGCAACTTGGAAAGGTGCAATCGCATCTGGCCAAATAATACCGCGAGCATCATGGTTTTGTTCAATAGCGGCAGCAACAATACGCGTTACACCGATACCATAACAACCCATCGTAACGATTTGGTTATGACCTTCTTCGTTTTGTACGGTTGCTTTTAATGCTTCTGAATATTTTGTGCCAAGTTGGAAGATATGACCAACTTCAATACCACGCTTGATTAACAACGTTCCTTTACCGTCTGGGCTTGGATCGCCTTCAACAACATTACGGATGTCAGCAATTTCAGCAACCGGTAGGTCACGTTCCCAATTGATACCAAAATAGTGTTTACCATCAACGTTTGCGCCTGCACCGAAATCACTCATTACAGAGACAGAACGATCCATAATAACTGGCAGTGGCAGATTAACAGGGCCTAATGAACCAGGACCTGCATTGACAGCTTGGCGAATTTCAGCTTCGGTTGCGAAAGTTAAAGGTGCTGCAACGATAGCGCATTTTTCTGCTTTAACTTCATTCAGTTCGTGATCGCCACGGACTAATAATGCAACTAATGGATGGCCGCTTTCTTTTGTACCATGAACAATCAGTGTTTTAACTGTTTTTTCAATTGGTAGATTGAATTGTTCAACTAATTCAGCAATCGTTTTAGCGTTTGGAGTATCTACTAAACGTAATTCTTCTGTTGCAGCAGCTCGTGGAGTTGCAGGCATTACTGCTTCTGCTAATTCGATATTGGCTGCATAGTCAGAGCCAGTAGAGAAAACGATATCATCTTCACCGCTGTCTGCTAAAACTTGGAACTCATGAGAGGCATTACCACCGATAGAGCCTGTATCTGCAAGGACTGGACGGAAATCTAAACCAATACGTGAGAAAATTTTGCTGTAAGCTTCGTACATTCTGTCGTAAGTCTCTTGCAAAGACTCTTGAGAGATATGGAAAGAGTAAGCATCTTTCATGATAAATTCACGAGAGCGCATAACACCAAAACGAGGGCGTACTTCGTCGCGGAATTTAGTTTGAATTTGATATAAGTTCAGTGGAAGTTGTTTGTAAGAGGTAATTTCATTACGAACAATATCAGTAACAACTTCTTCATGAGTGGGGCCTAAAACAAATGGGCGCTCGCCTCTGTCTGAAAAACGCAGTAATTCAGGGCCATACTGTTCCCAACGACCACTTTCTAGCCATAAGTCAGCGGGTTGAACAACGGGCATTGAAATCTCAAGTGATCCCGCATTGTCCATCTCTTCACGAACAATTTTTTCAATTTTTCTTAGAACACGAACCCCTGTCGGCATCCAATCATAAAGACCAGAAGCGAGTTTACGGATCATGCCTGCGCGAAGCATAAGTTGATGGCTGACAATTTCTGCATCAGCAGGTGTCTCTTTTAAAGTAGAGAGCAAATAGTGGCTAGTACGCATTATTAGGTTCCATTAGAACAAAAATACTTAGGCTGACTGTCACGCCAGTCTACATC
>JAEYFY010000066.1 GCA_023454395.1 Pseudomonadota bacterium | reverse complement strand
GTATCCTAACCGAACTGCGTACAGAAGGTTATCAAGTTGTTCCTACCTATAATGATGCTGATTTAGTCATCGTCAACACCTGTGGGTTTATTGACAGCGCAGTACAAGAATCGCTAGAAGCGATTGGCGAAGCACTCGATGAAAACGGTAAAGTCATTGTTACTGGCTGTTTAGGTGCAAAAGAGAACCAAATTCGTGAAGTCCACCCTAAAGTACTCGAAATCACAGGGCCTCATAGTTATGAGCAGGTTTTATCTCATATTCACCACTATGTACCAAAACCTGATCACAATCCTTTTCTCAGCCTTGTTCCTGAACAGGGTGTCAAATTAACGCCTCGTCATTACGCGTATTTAAAAATCTCTGAAGGCTGTAATCACCGTTGTACTTTCTGCATTATCCCATCGATGCGAGGCGATTTAGACAGTCGTCCTATTGGTGAAGTATTAGGTGAAGCTAAAAGATTAGTTAATGCGGGCGTAAAAGAGTTACTGGTTATCTCTCAAGATACTTCTGCTTATGGTGTTGATACTAAACATCAAACGGGCTTTTGGGATGGTATGCCTGTCAAAACCAGTATGGTCAGTTTATGTGAACAACTGGCAAAATTAGGCATTTGGGTTCGTTTACATTATGTTTATCCATATCCACATGTTGATGATGTCATTCCTTTAATGGCTGAAGGCAAAATTTTGCCTTATTTGGATATTCCATTACAACATGCCAGCCCGAAAGTCTTAAAACTGATGAAACGCCCAGGTTCTGTTGAGCGTACTCTAGAGCGTGTAAAACGCTGGCGTGAAATTTGCCCTGAATTAACCTTACGTTCTACCTTTATTGTTGGTTTTCCGGGTGAAACAGAAGAAGATTTCCAAATGCTATTGGATTTCCTCACCGAAGCACGTTTAGACAGAGTTGGTTGCTTTAAATACAGCCCTGTTGATGGTGCGAAAGCAAATGAACTGGCAGATCAAGTGCCTGAAGAAGTGAAAGAAGAACGTTATCATCGCTTTATGCAATTACAGCAACAAATTTCGACTGAACGCCTGCAAGAGAAAATCGGCAAAGTGTTACTGGTGATGATTGATGAAGTGGATGAAGAAGGTGCAATTGGTCGTAGTATGGCAGATGCGCCTGAAATTGATGGTGCCGTTTACCTCAATGAGCAATTTGATGTAGAGCCGGGGCAAATCGTGCGTGTTCTTATTGAACATGCAGACGAATATGACCTTTGGGGTACTATCGTCGAATAATCTCTCTCGTGGACAGCGTGATATTCTATTGCGCTGTCACACAGAATACCTCTTTTTTCCTCTCTCCTATTATTATTGCTTTATAATCTGTTATTAATTGAATAGATTACCTATTAGGTATTATCTGAAATTTCGGCTTTATTTCGTGTTAGCTGGTCAGTTGTTTAGTGACATGAAATAATCTTACAAACTGTTATGAAAGGTACGTTGGTCAGATGGCAGAGAAAATGGATCTTCAAAAAAAAACACATCCGCCTTATCGTGTATTTTCTTTACCGTTAATCACGTTGCTTATTAGCACCGCTCTCTTTTCTGCATCCCCTGTTTTTGCTAACACACTAACGGATAACCGCAATCAGCTAAAAGATCTACAAACTACGATTGCAGAAAAAGAAAAACAGGTTCAAGAACAACAAAAACAACGTACAGCCCTTCTTAATCAATTAAAAACACAAGAAACTCAAATCTCTAGTGCGGGTCGATCTGTGCATGAAACCCAAAACCGCTTACAAACATTGGGTAAAGAGATCAAAACCATTACCGCCAATATTGCACGTTTACAAAAACAGTATCAGTCTCAACAAGAATTATTAGCGCGCCAAATGGATGCGGCTTATCGTCAAGGTAAGCACCAAGGTATAGAGCTTCTATTTCGTGGTGAAGAAGGTCAGCGCGAAGAGCGTATTTTAGCGTATTACAGCTATATTAATGATGCGCGGAAAGAAACAATGGCAGAACTTGCTCAAACCTCAAAAGAGCTTGAAGCCGAAAAAGCAGCGCAGCAAGCAAAACAGAATGAGCAAAAACAAGCTTTAACAAAACAACAGCAAGAAAAACAAAAGCTGGATAATGCATTAGCCGCTCGACAAAAAACACTGACTCAACTTGAATCAACCTTAAAGGCTGATCAGAAAAACTTAGCGACGATGCGAGCTAACGAAGCGCAATTAAGAAATAAAATTGCGCAAGCTGAGCGTGAAGCCAAAGCACGAGCAGAGCGTGAAGCCCGAGAAGCGGCACGTATTGCGGCCAAACAGCGAGAAGCCCAACAACGCGGTTCAACCTATAAACCTACCGCCGAAGAGCAGTCATTAATGTCGCGTACAGGCGGTTTAGGTAAACCAGCCGGACAAGCAATTTGGCCAATCAGAGGCTCTTTATTACACCGTTTTGGTGAGTCTATTTCTGGCTCTGGTGAATTACGTTGGAAAGGCATTGTGATACCCGCGGCACAGGGTACAGAAGTAAAAGCCATTGCTGATGGACGAGTGTTATTAGCTGACTGGCTTCAAGGTTATGGTTTAGTGGTTGTGGTTGAACACGGTAAAGGTGATATGAGCCTTTATGGTTATAACCAAAGTGCTTTAGTGAATGTTGGTCAACAGGTTAAAGCTGGTCAACCTATTGCTTTAGTGGGTAACAGTGGTGGGCAAGAGCGTTCAGCACTCTATTTTGAAATCAGACGTCAAGGAAAAGCAGTGAACCCTGTTCCTTGGCTTGGGAGGTAGGTTTGAAATTACTTGGCACATTACAACGCAAGCGCTCTTTTCTACTCAGTTTAATGTTGCTAAGCCTGGTTGTGAGCACTCCCGCATTTGCAGCCAAATTAGCCATTGTGATTGATGATTTTGGTTATCGAAAAAAAGAAGATAACCAAGTTTTACAACTTCCTACAGCTGTTTCTATCGCCATTTTACCTGATTCTCCTCATGGTAAAGAAGTAGCAACAAAAGCCCATTCACAAGGACGAGAAATTCTGATCCATATGCCAATGGCACCCATTAGCAAACAACCTCTGGAGCGCGATACCCTAAAACCGTCTATGGATCAGGCTGAAATTAACCGCATTATTCAGCATGCTATTAGTAATGTTCCTTACGCTGTCGGTATGAATAACCATATGGGTAGTGCGATGACATCCGATAGGCAAGCAATGGATAGAGTCATTAAAGCCCTTAATCACTCAAACCTCTATTTTTTAGATAGCGTGACTATTGGTAATACTCAAGCTGCGATTGCTGCAAAAGCTGCTGGTGTTCCCTCTTTACGCCGTCATGTTTTCTTAGATAACGTACAAACCGAAGCTGAAACTCGCCAACAGTTAGCTCGTGCGATTGCTTTAGCACGTAAAAATGGCTCTGCAATTGCGATTGGGCACCCTCACCCTTCAACCGTTAGAGCATTACAGCAACAGTTGCCTTTATTGCCTGCGGATATTCAACTGGTTGCACCGAGTACTCTATTAAAACCACAGACAGAAAAACCAATACAACCAGAACCACCCAAAGTCACACCACCAACAGAACAGCCACAAGAGCCAAAACCTGCGTCTTGGTTAAAACCCGCACAAGAAGCCATTATTTCGATGAAAAAAAGCACGTTGATTAATACCTTATCAAGCGGGTTTAGCTCCTCAGAAAAAAAGAAAATACCGCCTACGCCAAAGGAAATCGGCGAAGTTGAAAAATAACGCAACAAAAAAGAGCCTTTTAAGGCTCTTTTTTGGCTTAGTTGTTACCTATCACTGCCAATCTAAAATCACTTTACCTGATTGACCAGAGCGCATGATATCAAAGCCTTTTTGGAATTCATCAATTGGGAATTGATGCGTAATAATCGGAGAGAGATCAAGACCAGACTGAATAAGTGTCGCCATCTTGTACCATGTTTCGAACATCTCACGACCGTAGATACCTTTAATAAACAAGCCTTTAAAGATAACTTGTCCCCAATCAATTGCCATATCAGAAGGTGGAATACCTAAAAGCGCAATACGACCGCCATGATTCATGGTATTAAGCATGGTACGAAACGCAGGAGGTGCGCCTGACATTTCTAATCCCACATCAAAACCTTCGATCATACCCAATTCTTTCATCACATCGATTAGGTTTTCTTTGCTGACATTTACAGCTCTGGTTACTCCCATTTTTTTCGCGAGATCAAGGCGATATTCATTAACATCCGTGATCACCACATGGCGCGCACCCACATGTTTACAAATTGCCGCAGCCATAATCCCAATGGGACCAGCACCCGAAACCAGCACATCTTCACCCACTAAATCAAAAGATAACGCGGTATGAACGGCATTACCAAATGGGTCAAAAATAGCGGCTAATTCATCAGGAATATTGTCTGGGATTTTAAAGGCATTAAAGGCAGGGATAACCAGATATTCAGCAAAACAGCCTGGACGATTTACACCCACGCCAATGGTATTACGGCATAAATGCGTACGACCACCACGACAATTACGACAATGACCACAAGTGATATGCCCTTCACCAGAAACGCGATCACCAATATTAAAGCCTTTCACTTCTTGTCCTATCGCAACAATTTCGCCGATATATTCATGACCCACAACCATAGGAACAGGAATTGTTTTTTGTGACCACTCGTCCCAGTTATAAATATGAACATCAGTGCCACAAATTGCTGTTTTACGAATCTTGATCATCACATCGTTATGACCAAGTTCAGGTACTGGAACATCAGTCATCCAAATACCTTCTTGTGCTTTTAATTTTGACAATGCTTTCATAGAGTAACCTTATGCAATCACATTAAGTTCTTTGCCAATTTTGATAAATGCTGCCACTGCACGCTCAATTTGTTCAGTCGTGTGTGCTGCTGACATTTGTGTACGAATACGTGCTTGCCCTTGAGGTACAACAGGATAGAAGAACCCAGTGACATAAATCCCTTCATCAAGTAAGCGTGTTGCAAACTCTTGGGCTAATTTTGCATCGCCTAACATCACCGGAATAATAGCGTGATCTGCACCAGCCAATGTAAAACCCGCCGCACTCATTTTTTCACGGAAAAGCGAAGCGTTACGCCATAAACGAGCGCGTATTTCATCACCAGTTTTCAGCATATCTAAAACAGCAATAGAAGCAGAAACAATCGCAGGTGCTAACGAGTTAGAGAATAAATAAGGACGAGAACGCTGACGTAACCACTCAACCACTTCTTTACGTGCTGCGGTATAACCACCCGATGCACCGCCTAATGCTTTACCTAAAGTGCCCGTGATAATGTCGATTCTGTCCATCACATCACAATACTCATGAGTTCCGCGACCTTGTTCACCCACAAAACCCACGGCATGCGAATCATCGACCATCACTAATGCACCGAATTCATCCGCTAAATCACAGATAGATTTGAGATCGGCAATCACACCATCCATAGAAAATACGCCATCAGTGGCGATCATAATATGTCGAGCATTCTCTGCTTTGGCTTTTTCAAGTTGTGTACGCAGTTCAGCCATATTGTTATTCGCGTAGCGATAGCGTTTTGCTTTACATAAACGTACACCATCAATAATAGAAGCATGATTTAAGGCATCAGAAATAATCGCATCTTCCGGCCCCATTAATGTTTCAAATAATCCGCCATTGGCATCAAAACAAGATGAATACAAAATGGCATCTTCCATACCTAAAAATTCAGCAATTTTATTTTCTAATGTTTTATGTGAATCTTGGGTACCACAAATAAAACGCACAGACGCCATACCAAAACCGTGGCTATCCATTCCTGCTTTTGCCGCTTCAATCAATTTGGGATGATTGGCTAAACCGAGATAGTTATTAGCACAGAAGTTAATAACATGGCTTCCATCAGCAACAGCGATATCTGCGCTTTGTGAAGAAGTGATGATGCGCTCATTTTTAAAGAGACCATCTTGACGAGTTTGTTCGAGTTGTTGATTAATTTGTTGATAGAAAGAGTGGGTAGACATACTTTCTCCTAAGACTGCAGGGCGAAAAGAGGCAACATGCATTTTTGATTATAATGTAGCCGTTATTGTTTCTTATTCTATTCCTTTGTTCTATTAAAAACGACAAATGTAAATAAATAATGTTATTTATGTAATTAAGATCACTAATACACACTGTGTTTTTCGAGAATTTCAGCCTGTTATTCCGTGATGAATACTACCGTTAACGCTGTTCAGTGTTATTATAGACCTAGAGCTAATTTTTAGATTTTTATATGAAGGGGTAGCCACATGATTATCGTCACGGGCGGTGCAGGTTTTATCGGCAGCAATATTGTTAAAGCATTAAATGATGAAGGTTATACTGATATTTTAGTTGTTGATAACCTTAAAGATGGCACCAAGTTCGTGAATTTGGTCGATCTAAATATTACCGATTACATGGATAAAGAAGATTTTATTGCCAGCATTGTTGCTGGTGATGATTTTGGTGATATTGATGCGGTTTTCCATGAAGGTGCTTGCTCTTCTACCACCGAGTGGGATGGCAAATATATGATGGATAACAACTATCAATATTCTAAAGAGCTACTCCATTTTTGTCTTGAGCGTAAAATTCCTTTCTTATATGCCTCTTCTGCTGCCACTTATGGCGGTCGTACTGATAATTTTATCGAAGATAGAAAATACGAAGCACCTTTAAATGTCTACGGTTATTCAAAATTCTTATTCGATGAATATGTGCGCCAAATTTTACCTGAAGCAGATTCGATGATTTGTGGCTTCCGTTATTTTAATGTTTATGGCCCTCGTGAAGGACATAAAGGCGGTATGGCAAGTGTGGCATTCCATTTAAATAACCAAGTAAATGCCGGTCAAAATCCAAAATTATTTGAAGGTAGCGAAACCTTCCAACGTGACTTTATTTATGTCGGCGACGTGGCTGCGGTTAATTTATGGTTCTGGCGTAATAATGTATCGGGAATTTTTAACTGTGGTACAGGTCGTGCTGAATCATTCCAAGCTGTTGCTGATGCCGTTATTGCATATCATAAAGATAAAGATCTCTCTATCGAACATATTGAGTTCCCAGAAAAATTGAAAGGTCGCTATCAAGCCTTTACACAAGCAGATCTCACAAACTTACGTAAAGCAGGTTATACCGCGCCATTTAAAACGGTTGCCGAAGGCGTCGAGCTTTATATGCAATGGTTAAATCAAGGTAAATAATCGCTGTTTATGAAAATCTTTGTGGTAGGACCTTCATGGGTCGGGGACATGATGATGTCTCAAAGTCTTTATCGTACATTGAAAGCATTACATCCTGCGGCAACCATTGATGTGATGGCACCGGCATGGTGTCGTCCATTACTCGAAAAAATGCCAGAAGTTGATAATGCCATTCCTATGCCACTAGGTCATGGTGCGTTAGCGATTGGTGAACGCCGTCGTTTAGGAAAACAATTAAGAGAGAATGGTTACACGCACGCTTATGTATTACCTAACTCGTTTAAATCTGCATTAGTCCCTTTCTTTGCAGATATTCCTAAGCGTACAGGCTGGCGTGGCGAAATGCGTTACGGCTTATTAAATGATTTACGCCCTTTAGATAAAAACGCATTTCCTTTGATGGTTGAACGCTATGTGGCTTTGGCTTATGACAAGCAAAAAGTCCAAAAAGCGACAGATTTACCTCAACCTTTACTTTGGCCTAAGTTATCAGTTACTGAAAATGATATTTCTACCACATTAGCTCAATTTTCATTATCGACACAGCGCCCTGCCATTGGTTTTTGCCCCGGTGCCGAATTTGGCCCTGCAAAACGTTGGCCTCATTATCATTATGCGGCTTTAGCACAAAAGTTAATAGCTGAGCAGGGTTATCAGATTTTCCTTTTTGGCTCTCAAAAAGATAAAGAAGCCAGTGAAGAGATAAAACAAGCCTTAACGCCAGAAGCCCGCGAAGCCTGTTTTAATCTGGCTGGTGAAACCAGTCTTGAACAAGCGGTTAATTTGATTGCATCTTGTAACGCCATCATCAGCAACGATTCTGGTTTAATGCATGTGGCAGCAGCTTTAGAGCGCCCATTAGTCGCCCTTTATGGTCCAAGTAGCCCTGATTTTACGCCACCGTTATCCCACAAAGCACGAGTGATCCGTTTAATTACCGGTTATCACAAAGTGCGTAAAGGGGATGCGGAACAAGGCTATCATCAAAGCTTAATTGATATTCAGCCAGAGAAGGTTTTTGCTGAATTAGAAAATTTACTGTCAACGGAGCCATCTGCGTGAAGCGGGTATTAATTGTTAAAACCTCTTCCATGGGGGATGTTTTACACACCTTGCCAGCATTAACTGATGCAATAAATGTATATCCTGATATCCGTTTTGACTGGGCTGTTGAAGAAGGTTTCGCACAAATTCCAAGCTGGCACCAAGCTGTTGATACCGTTATTCCGGTGGCAATACGCCGTTGGCGTAAAAATTGGTTTAGTGCGCCTATTCGTGCTGAGCGCGCACAATTTCGTCAAACGATCCAAGCGCATCATTACGATGCGGTTATTGATGCACAAGGTTTACTAAAAAGTGCATTTTTGGTAACTCGATACGCCAAAGGCACTAAACACGGTTATTCTCGTCAAAGCGCCCGTGAACCTTTAGCCAGTTTTTTCTACGATATTCGCCACGATGTTAGTAAAAAAATGCACGCCGTTGAGCGAATTCGCCAGCTGTTTGCCTTAAGCTTAAATTATCCCATTCCACAATCTCAAGGTGATTATGGGATTGCACAGCATTTTCTCTCTCTTCCATCCTTTGATGAACGCCCTTATTTGGTATTCTTGCACGCAACAACTCGTGATGAAAAACACTGGCCAGAATCTCATTGGCGAGAATTAATCGCCTTACTTGCTGATTCAGGATTGCGCATTAAGTTACCTTGGGGCGCAGAGCATGAACATCAACGCGCTATCCGCCTAGCCAAAGATTTTGACTATGTTGATGTGTTGCCAAAAATGTCGCTCGCGGATGTTGCTCAAGTGATTGCGGGTGCAAAAAGTGTGGTTTCTGTGGATACAGGGTTAAGCCACTTAACCGCAGCCTTAGATAAACCGAATATCACCTTATTTGGCCCTACCGATCCCGGTTTAATTGGCGGTTACGGTAAGGCACAAACCGCTATAAAAGCGGATGGTGGAGATATTGGGGAGATAAAACCACAGCAAATATTTGGTCTTCTTGATATTTAGTCTTATAAACCCTAAAAGGTTATTCGCTTTTTAGGGTTTTATTTACCGCATTAAAGACTTCATCAACCGTTATAAGATCCATTGATGCCTGTAATCTCTCATTTGGGCTAGGCTTCTTATTGATAATAGTATGCAAATGAAGATCTTGATAAGGCCCTGTCCATTTAGGGTCAGCGGTTGCAAATAAACTTACTGTTGGCCGTTGTAATGTAATCGCTAAATGCAAAGGTCCTGTATCGCCCGTTACTAATACATCCATTATTTTTATCTGACTTAGCAAATCAGGCAATGAAGTTTTCCCTACTAGGTTTTCAATATTGTTATGATATTGCTCCGGCAACAATGCAAAAAACGTTTCTGGTAATTCTAACTCTCTTGGTGAACCAATTAGCTTAATTTGTAACGATGGGTCACTATCAATCAGTTTTTGAGCTAGCTCTACAAAGTATTTAATAGGCCACCTACGCTCTTGCGTTGATGCCCCCATCTGGAATCCAACAATATGATATTCGCCTTTATCTAATTGTTCTATTTCACACGGAAGTTCCATTCTTGTATCCGTGCTATCTATTCCCAAATAACGAATAAGATTAAGTTTACTTTGGATAACATGACAATTAGGAGGCTGATGCTCAGCAATAATCCATTTCTGAAACCACTCTGGAATAACATGAAAAGTATTACGCAAAATATACTGGCAACCTGCCATTACTGCGAATAGCACATCATAAGGGAGATGAGAATGTAAAATTACGGCTAATTCAGGCTTATATTTTTTTGCCTGTAAGGCAATAGGAAGTAAGTTTTTTATTTTATTATCCCAATAAATCACACTGTCTATTTGGTCATAGTTTTCAACTAATAACCTATTTTTCTCACTCGAAACTAATGTGATATGAGCATCTGGATAATGTGTACGGATCGCTCTTATCGCTGGGGTATTAAACATAAAATCCCCCAGCGCTGTCGTTGAAAAAATAAGAATACTGTTAAATTGAATATCTGATGAAAACGTATCCGTTTTTTTCATCTTGCCAAAAAGTGGGTTATAGATATTTAAGAAGTTATGTACCCATTTTAATTTTTTCAACTTCATCTTATTTTGCCTGCGCCTTACTTTGATAATACTCAGCCAACGTCATGCCCTGCACTTTATCTTTTAAGAAACTAAATAGCGTTTCCAAATCGTTATATAGCCCTTCAATATCTTTTTCTGTGCGGAATGTGGGACTACCACCCGGCATAAATTCCGATGAGT
Source organism: Pseudomonadota bacterium (assembly GCA_023454395.1). Lineage (GTDB taxonomy): Bacteria > Pseudomonadota > Gammaproteobacteria > Enterobacterales > Enterobacteriaceae > Proteus > Proteus appendicitidis. Next base: position 7,915 of record JAEYFY010000066.1, on the reverse strand, counting down.
GCAGCATAAATTCAATATGAGAGTGACCTTGAGCTAATGATTTTTCAGCAACGTCAATCATTTGCTGTGCATTACCACCTTTAGGACGTAACCAATTTACTGAAGGCGCTCGTTGCTTACCTCTTAATTTGTCATAACCTTGCTTAAATTTGTTCATTAAAGGTGAGTGCTTATATTGAATGCTCATCGGCACTTCTAGCAACGTTGAATTTCCTGCTTTAGTGATATCCTCTAGATCCATAAAGTAAGCATGACTTGGGAAATTTGTATAATTTGTTCCACCTGATTGCGCGGGATCACCTTTAGTAAAACGCCAATCCACTTTAGGTGTTACAGAACAATCAACTTGATAACCAAATTCAACTAAAAGTTGTGCATAAATCTCATTAAATGCCCAACGACCAGCTCGATGACTTAACATTTTTGTTTGTAGTTTATCTTCTAGCAAGTGGGTCATTAACGCGATTTTTTCTCGCATTTGATCTTTAGGGTATTCAATTAAATAAGGCTGATGATGTAAATCATTATTGGTTAAAGGCACGAGTGGTGGGCTATTCCATGCATGCAAGTGCATACCAATTTCGCCCGTATTACGAGCAATAACATCACGAGCAAACTCAATATAAGCATCATCCATTACCATTTCATAGTTTGTTAACCAAACGGGTTTAAAATGAAATTGCTCACAAAGTTGCTGAAAACGGGGTAGAAAGTGCGTATTTTTAGTCGTGATATCACATTCATTTTCCCAAAGATTATCGCCTTCGGTATCTAATGTGATAATAAATGCTGGTTTAGTCATGCATTCCCCGCCAACTTATGGATTATAGGTTCATAATTGAATGAATTGTTCTATGTTACGCAGTAGAAAACGGCAATTCAATCAATATAAATACAGTATGGTAGATGCATTCTGTGGATTTGTTTACAATTAGAGTATCTCACTAAAGCTAAAGTAATTATGACTAATATAAATCAATCATTTAATAGAATACTGGTTATTAAACTCCAACATCATGGAGATATGTTATTAACGACACCCGTTATATGCTCATTAAAATCAGCTTATCCTAATGCAACGATTGATGTTTTATTATACAAAGAAACATTACCTATGCTTGAGCACAACCCATTCATCAATAATATTTTTTATCTTGATCGTAATTGGAAACATCAAGGTAAATTGACCCGATTAAAAAAAGAGTGGGAGCTTGGTCGAACATTACAAAAACAGCAGTACGACTTAGTAGTAAATTTAGCTGATCAATGGAAAGCAGCCATTTTTGCTCTACTTACCAAAGCAAAAATACGTTTAGGCTTTGAATTTGAAAAGCGTAAAGACAGCCAATTTTGGCAAAAATGCCATAATGTAATTGTCTCTACGACCGATCATGGACAACTACACACCGTTGAACAAAATCTGAGTATCCTTGCTCCACTTAATATTCCTATCATTTCAGATGTAATGATGGCTTATAGCGAAGCAGATAAACAGTGGTTAGCAGAGACTATTGGAAAATATCATCTCCCTGAAAACTATATCGTTATACAACCAACCTCTCGCTGGTTTTTCAAATGCTGGGATGAAGATAAAATGGCGACTTTAATTACAAAGCTCCAGCAAAATCATTATTCCGTAGTTTTAACTTCTGGCCCAGAAGCAAAAGAATTAGAGATGATACAAACTATTTTGGCACACTGCCCAAACAAAGAAGTGATAACGGTTTTAGCCGGACAAACATCTTTATCTCAACTTGCGGTATTAATTGATAATGCAGGGCTTTTTATTGGTGTGGATTCTGTCGCAATGCATATGGCTGCTGCATTAAAAACACCTTTAGTTGCTCTTTTTGGCCCTTCTAAACTTGAACATTGGCACCCTTGGCAAGCGGTAGGTGAAACAATATGGGCAGGCAATTATGACGATATTCCACACCCAGATCATATAAAAACAGATACCCAACAACGTTATCTTTCCGCTATTCCGGTTGATGTGGTTTACAACACAGCTATAAGGCATTTATCTTAATGAATCACCCGTTACGACTCGCCATTGTCAGACAAAAATATCGCCCAGATGGGGGAGCTGAACGCTTTATTGCGCGCGCATTAGATGCATTATCAAACGATGATCTTGAACTTAATGTGATCACACGAGAATGGCAAGGTGATACCAATCTAGATTGGCATATTCACTTATGCAATCCACGAAAATTAGGCAGGATTAGCCGAGAATCGGGTTTCGCTAAAGCGGCTAGAGCATGTTGGCAGGAAAATCATTTTGATATTGTTCAAAGCCATGAACGTATCGCAGGTTGTGATATTTTTCGGGCAGGTGATGGTGTACATCGCCGATGGTTATTACAACGCCAAAGAATATTGCCTAATTGGAAAGGTCGTTGGCTATTTTATGATAGATACCACCGTTATGTCATGAATGCAGAAAAACAGATGTATGCCGATCCCGCATTAAAACAGGTTATCTGTAATTCACAGATGGTTAAAAATGAAATTATTGAGGATTTTGGCGTTTCTGCCGATAAAATAACTGTCATTTATAATGCAATTGACCATAATGCTTTCGTACCTGCAACAAGTTCTCAAAAAGAGAGATTAAAAACACAATATAATATTCCACACGATGTACCTTGCTTTATTTATGTGGGATCAGGCTTTGAGCGTAAAGGCTTAGCAGCTGCTATCTCAGCAATAGCAAAAACATCAGCTATATTGTTAGTGGTTGGAAGTGATAAAAATCAGCGTAAATATGAACAACTCGCAACACAATTAGGTTGTGAACAACACATTTTCTTTTTAGGTATGCAGAAAAAAACACTCGATTTTTATCAAATAGCGGATGCGTTACTACTTCCTACTCTTTATGACCCTTTTCCTAATGTTATTCTTGAGGCATTATCGTGTGGTTTACCGGTGATCACCTCAACGACTTGTGGTGGTGCAGAATTTATTCAACATGGTAAAAATGGATTTGTTTGTGATGCATTGGATATTTCAGCATTAACCGATGCAATTACACAGATCCCAAAAGAAACAGCGTGGACTGAGATGTCACAAGTGGCGAGAGAGACCATTCTCCCTTATACACCACAGCGATTATCAGGCGAGCTTATTTCACTTTATAAACGGATATTAGCCTTGTGAGTCAACAACATATACTTTTTATTATTGATGGATTACCGGGTGGTGGTGCTGAAAACGTCACGCTCAGGCTAGCTAATGGTTTTCATCAAGCTGGATACCAAGTCACATTATTATCCTTACATAATAAATTAGCGTATGAACTACCTGATTTTATTGATTATATTGTTGATCATGATAACTATCGTGGAATTTTTAGAAAATTAACTGAAATATCGCGTAGAGCAAAATCGCTTGATAATGTACTTACTCAACTTTTTGCTAAAAAAGGCCGCCCTGCTCTCGTTCTTTCTAATTTACATAAAACAGACCGTATTGTTTGTCGCTCTAAACAACTAAAAAGCTGCAATGTTTGGTACTGTATTCACGGCATTTACTCTCAATCTTATCTTGGTAATAAATCAGGATTTTCATATTGGCTGAAAAAAACAAAAATCCAACGAGTTTATCGAGATAAAAACCTCATCTGTGTTTCTAATGCGGTAAAAGATGATCTAATCAATGCCATTGGTATTCATGCTGAACAACTAAAAACTATTTATAACCCATTTAATATTGAAGAAATACAGCAAAAAGCCACCCTTTCTAATCCCTTTGCTGAACAAGATTACATCTTGCATGTGGGTCGATTACATGAAGTAAAAAGACAAGACAGATTAATTGAGGCTTTTGCTAAAGCTGATTTACCTTGCCAACTGATTATACTCGGTGAAGGCACTCCCACCGTTAAACAGCGATTAGAAGCTCTAATTAAACAACTTAACTTAATGGAGAAAGTCACCCTTGCGGGTTTTATCCCAAACCCTCTCCCTGCAATCAAAGGCGCTAAAGTGGTTGCATTAAGCTCTGATAGTGAAGGGCTTCCTACTGTATTAATTGAAGCATTAATATGTGGTGTGCCTATCGTTAGTACCCGATGCCCCGGTGGGGTCAGCGAAATCATGACAGGCGAACTTTCCGATTACCTCTCTGCAATGGATAGTGACTCTCTCGCGGAAAAACTTCGCCTTGCGTATTATTCACAGCCTCAAATATTGCCATTATCCTATGCAAAATTTGAACTAAACCATATTTTAAAGCAGTATATCGCTTTAATTCCTTAATCCGCGCTTACTTGTTTTACACACTTTCTCCCACACAGTGTGATACTATAAGCGTTCGTCTAGATAAGTGAATTTGATAGCATGTTGTTGCGTTTATATCAGGTACTTCTTTACCTTATTCAACCTCTGATTTGGTTGCGTCTTTTATTACGCAGCCGTAAAGCACCCGCCTACCGTAAACGGTGGGGAGAGCGCTATGGCTTTTGCAAAGGCAAAGTCGTACCTCAAGGGATATTATTGCATTCCGTTTCTGTTGGTGAAACACTCGCCGCAGTGCCGCTTGTTCGCGCCCTTCGTCATCACTATCCTGATTTACCCATTACCGTCACTACCATGACACCGACTGGCTCAGAACGTGTACGCTCCGCATTTGGTGATGATGTTTACCATGTCTATCTTCCTTATGATTTACCGGGTTCAGTTAATCGTTTTCTTAAAACGGTTGACCCGAAATTGGTGATCATTATGGAAACAGAGTTATGGCCTAACTTAATTTCAAAACTTCATCAACGAAAAATACCGTTGATTATTGCCAATGCCCGTTTATCTGAACGCTCTGCTGCGGGTTACCAAAAATTGGGTAGTTTTGTCAAAACGATGCTCCAAAAAATCACCTTAATTGCCGCTCAAAATCAGGAAGATGGTGAACGATTTATTGAATTGGGCCTCAAACGTTCGCATTTACATGTTACAGGTAGCCTAAAATTTGATATTTCTGTCACCCCAGAATTAGCCGCCAGAGCTGTTGCTTTGCGCCGTCAATGGGCGGCTCACCGCCCAGTATGGATAGCAACGAGTACCCATGAGGGCGAAGAAAGCATTATTTTAGAGACACATAAAAAGCTACTGACACAATTTCCTCAGCTTTTGTTAATTTTAGTCCCTCGTCACCCAGAGCGTTTTCCTAAAGCCGAACAATTAACACGCGAAGCAGGATTAAAATATACCCTACGAAGCACCGACGCTGTGCCTGATGCACAAACTCAAGTGGTTATTGGTGATACAATGGGCGAGCTGATGTTGCTCTATGGTATTGCAGATTTAGCCTTTGTTGGCGGCAGTTTAGTAGAGCGAGGTGGCCATAATCCTTTAGAAGCGGCTGCTCACGCTATCCCTGTTATCATGGGTCCGCATACTTTTAATTTTAAAAATATCTGTGCCAAGCTTGATCAAGCGGAAGGATTAATTACTGTTACAGACAGTGAATCGATGGCGACGGCTATTGCCTCATTGCTTAATGATGAAGATTATCGCCGTTATTACGGTCGCCATGCCGTGGAAGTGCTTCATGAAAACCAAGGGGCATTACTGCGTTTACTTACCTTACTTTCACCTTATCTTCCCCCTCGGAGTCACTAATGAGCCAAAGTAAGCGCCTTTCCGTGGTGATGATCAGTAAAAATGTCGCTGATGTCATTGGCGAATGCTTAGACTCTGTACAATGGGCTGATGAAATTATTGTGTTAGATTCAGGTAGCCAAGATAACACCTGTCATATTGCAACAGAAAAAGGGGCTAAAGTCTTTATCAACAGTGAATGGCAGGGATTTGGTAAACAGCGCCAACTGGCACAACAATATGCCACTGGTGATTATATTTTTATGATCGATAGTGATGAACGCGTCACTCCTGAACTCCAAACCAGTATCCTCGCAGTATTACAACAACCTGAAGAAAATGTGGTTTATAACTGCGCTCGCCGTAATTTATTTATGGGGCGATTTATGAAACACTGTGGTTGGTATCCCGATAAAGTGACACGCTTATATGCTCGTGAACATTATCAATATAACGATAATTTAGTGCATGAATCATTAGAAACCCAAAGTGCGACTGTTAAAACCTTACAAGGTGATCTTTTGCATCTTACCTGCCGTGATCTGATGGAATTTCAGCAAAAACAGCTAAAATATGCCTCCGAATGGGCAAAAGAGCGCCATCAACGAGGAAAAACAACGAGTTATGGTTCTATCTTAAGCCATACTGCGGGTGCTTTTTTTAAGACGTGGTTGTTAAGAATGGGTTTTTTAGATGGGAAACAGGGATTAGTACTGGCATTTGTTAATGCACAGTATACCTTTAATAAATACGCCTCTTTATGGGAACTCAGCCAGAAGACTGTAAATCATGAAAAATAAAGCTATCTATCCCGGAACCTTTGATCCTATCACTTATGGTCATATTGATATTTTAACGCGTGCAGCAGGTATGTTTGATACGGTTTTATTAGCGATTGCTGATAGCGCCCGTAAAAATCCTATGTTCACCTTGGAAGAACGAGTTGATTTAGCTAGAGAGGTAACGGGTCATTTACCCAATGTTGAAGTGGTGGGATTTAGTGAACTAATGGCTAACTTTGCTAAGCAACAACAAGCCACCATTTTAATTCGCGGTGTCCGCTCTGTTTCTGATTTTGAATATGAATGGCAACTCGCCAATATGAACCGTCACTTTGCACCGGATCTTGATAGTGTGTTTTTACTGCCCTCTCAAAATCTATCATTTGTCTCTTCATCGTTAATTAAAGATGTGGCGCGCCATGACGGTGATGTCTCTACGTTTTTACCTGAAGTTGTCACCACCGCCATGCTAAAAAAACTCGGTAAGATTTAGCGCTCATTTTCACCATGTTGGCAATGTCGGCAGAAAAATGTGCTACGTTGCCCTTGTTTAATACTTTCTATCGGTTGACCACAAATCAAACAAGGCTTGTCTTTACGCCCATAAACAAATAACTCTTGCGCAAAATAACCGGGCTTACCGTCTGATTGCAGAAAATCTTTTAGTGTCGTGCCACCTTGCTCAATAGAGCGCGTTAATACTCGCTTAATCGCAGTTACCAGCACTGTACACTCTTCTTGCGTTAGGCTATTAGCTTTTCTATCTGGCATAATACCCGATGAAAATAGCGCCTCATTAGCATAAATATTGCCGACACCAACCACTAATTTATTATCCATTAACCACGGCTTTATCGCCGTTTTTTTATTTTTGGATTGTTGATAGAGATATTCGGCGTTAAATTCATCAGAAAGTGGTTCAGGCCCTAAATGCGCTAATACAGAGCTTGTGGCTAAATCTTCACACCATAGCCAAGCACCAAAGCGTCGAGGATCAGTATAACGAAGTACTTTACCATCACGAAAAATCAAATCGATATGATCATGTTTTTCTTCAGGTTGTTCCTCTAATAATATGCGTACACTTCCTGACATCCCTAAATGAATAATGATCCATCCTGTATGAAGCTCAATTAGCAAATATTTAGCTCGTCGCTTTACACTTAAAATAGGCTCATCCAGTAACGTTTTTATTTTTTCTGAGACAGGCCAACGTAATTTACTATTACGTACAATGGCATAGTGCAACACATTGCCTACAAGGTGAGGCTCTATACCTCGGCGACTGGTTTCGACTTCCGGTAATTCAGGCACGGGTGACTCCATGATTATCAGATAAGAGATACAGCGATAAACACATTTTTATTGTATGATCGCCACTCTATCAAAAAGTATAAAGGATGATGGCAGATTATTATGATGGTGTTTAAAGACTATAGTAAAAAATCCCTGTGGAATTTATCCATTATTGGGCTTTACATTATATTGATCTACTTACCGGATATCACCCGTTATAAAAATATTGTGATGGGA
>JAEYFY010000035.1 GCA_023454395.1 Pseudomonadota bacterium | reverse complement strand
TTTATTTTCACTGGGATCGACGTGGAAAGCCTGATCATAGTGGCTCGTGTTGGTTGCGGGTTGCACAAGGTTGGAATGGGGATGGCTATGGCTTTATGGCGATCCCGCGTATTGGGCAAGAAGTGATCGTCTCTTATTTAAATGGTGATATTGATAGACCGATTATCACAGGTTGTACTTATAACGGTCGTAATGCCCCACCATTGGATTTACCCAAAGATAAAACCCGAACCACTTTTCGCACAAAGACGCATAAAGGCACGGGATTTAATGAACTGCGATTTGAGGATGCTGGCGGACGCGAAGAAGTGTATTTGCATGCGCAGCGGGATCAGAATACACATATTAATCACAATAAATTCCAATATATTGGCAATGATGAATCTCATGAGGTTGCGAATAATCGTAAACATGAGGTTTGTCATAATGAATTTATTCGTATAGTTAATGAGCAATATATAAATATTGGGCTAAATCAATTTGAAGAAATTAATAAAGATAAGATTATAAAAATTGGTAATTCTAAGACAGAAACTATTTTCTCTAATTTCATAGAAGAAATTGGTGAAGATAAATTATCTAATATAAAGAAAAAATATCATATAAATGCATCAAATGGAATTCACTCGAGTACTAAAATACATACTATGCAGGCTAGCGAAACTATTTTAATAAAAAGTAAATCGGGTTCTATTTTGATAGATTCTCAAGGTATAAAATTAACCGGTAATATTAAGATTTGTGGGAATGTTTCTATTGAATCAGGTAATCCAGAATCAGTGTCATCTTTAGATAATGCCTCGAATGAAGGATTAGCATTAGCTGAAGACTGTCAAAATTTGGATGATTGATAAAGGGAATTAAATGTTATCTCTATTTGAAAAAATTAAAAAAACTTGGGTTATTGAGTATTATTTTGAATCAGTTGAAAGTAAGATTGAAGGAAAACTACTAGTAAATTCTGATACTGAAGAAAATGCTATAGGAAAATTTAGAGACTATTTTTCCACATATGAAAAATCTTTTTTCTATTATAAATCAATACATTCATCTGAAAGCTATATTAATCAAAGTGAAAAATCAGAACTATTATGTATAAAGGCAATGGATAATATAGATGAACAGGATGTAATTATTTTTGAAGAGCGTGAAGTATCATACCCATTAGCAATCGAAAGTTCAGCTATTGTATTGAATAATATAGAATATGATTTTATTGATGACAATACTTTTATATTAATTGATGCTAGTAAATATGAACATTTAAGTGGTGATTTCATTTTAACTAAGCTGCATGCTATTGGTTTTAATTGGACTTGTTTACTTAAAGGAAAAACTCAATCAATTTTAGAAAATAGCGCTCCTTATTTAATAAAAATAAAAAATGAAATGGATATAACTCAAAGAAAATTTGTTAATTTATGTTTGAAAAATCCAATATGTATTTTTATTAAAACAAATTTAGACTTATTTTCATTAAGTTCTCACCTAAGAAAGTTCACATATTTAGAAGTATATGGGAAAGATAATTGGAGTTACTTTAGATTTTATGATCCAAATATATTTTCATTGATCTTAGAACATTTGAATGAAATAGAATCTAATATTTTTTATAAAAATATAGATGAGATTTACTTTTTAAAAAACAGTCACTTTTATTCTTTAAAAAATAATTCTGTTGATTGTAACCTTGATCAAAAAAATAAATTAATAATAACACCATATTTACAAAAAATTTTTCATGATTATCAACAATCTATTTTTATAAAAAAAATAATCAATAATTTACCAAAATATAAAGACCATAAACAAGTTATAAATATTAAAGAAAAAAAAGAAATTATTAATGAATTAAACAGAGCATATTTATTTGGTTTAACAAACCCTAAAGCAATATATTATTTCCTAATTGCTCAAATTAATTTTTTTAATAAAGAGTTTTTATCATTGTGGAGTATAGCAAGTCATTATTCATCATCACAAGAAATTAGAGCATTACACTATCTTGATTTAACTATTAATAAAATGAGTAGAGATAAAATATGATCCTTCCAATAAATAATAATCTTGTAAATATAGTTGATAAGGCAAATAGTCTTTTTGCAGATAGTGATGATATTACAAAAATTTCTTCACCCTGCTATCGAAATATTAGACCTGTATACCCCGTACGTTATGCTTATATGAATTTTTTTACAAAAGACCTATATAAGCCTCAATTACCACCTTCAATTCAAGATTTAATGGTCGCAACTTCATTGGAGCAAGTCGGTGGTTATACTGCCCGTATTTTACGTGAAGGATGGGTATATGTAAAAGAAGAGGCTCCATTAAAAACAAGAGGCTCACAGAGTGAAAATGGAATACTAATCTTTAAACATATATTAAATGAAATTGAGAGTGAAAAAGAAGGTGACATTGCTTCTGTCAGTGAGATTTTTTATGAATACGAATTTAACAATGAAAATAATAGTTATCAAGAAAAAAAACAACTATGCAAACCTTGTAGTTTTTTACCGATAAAGAAAGATGTTAAAAACATCAGTATATTATTTAGTGATATTCCTTTATCAAAAAGTATTTTGAAAAAATTAAATGATAATGCAGCATATAGAAAGAACATAATGCAGTTTATTAATTTAGATGCAGAGGAAAAGTATACATTAGAATTAAATAAAAAAAATTTATCAGATTTAGTTGAAGATTATAAGATTAAAAATGAGCAATTTAATTGGTGCTATAATGAATTGGAACTAGATGCCGATTGTGGTTATCAGTTGGGTTATGGAACTACACAACAAAGTTATTATATAGATCCAGAAAAAAAAGATAATATATTCAAAGCGTACTGTAATAAAGGAGAAAAAGGAACACTAGTTATTTTACATGATCCTGTCGGTAGACAAAAAGATATATTAGACGTTTATAGTTTTTTAGTTACATACTTAAAATCTTATATGGAAAGTTATAATTATCCAATAACTATTGGGAATTATATTGAAGCACTGCTCAAAAATGACTCTAGTGAAGTCCGTGAAACGGTAAGATCAAGTTTGAATGAAGATGAATGGAATACTAACTGGAAAGAAATTAAAAATAATATTTCCAACATTCATGCAAGAACGGCAGAAATTTTATCCTTATATAATGCATTTGCTTTTAATTATAAACTGTCTTCAGAAAAATATGATGGGCTTAAATTACATTTAACAGGTTTATTTAGCTTTTTAAGTGAAGCTGAATTATCAGGTGAAAGCTATATTAATGAGGTATATATTTTTTCTGGATTATTTTTTGATATTACAAATTCTTTGCAGTTTACAGAATTAGGTTCTGTAATATTAGATAGATTCTTTAATAAAGAATTAACACCAAAAGCTGTGATTGAAAAGCTTCAAGAACGATCTAGTTTAGGTAAATACATACTGACCTATTCTTTGATGGAGTCATATGATCTTTTACCTTCTGTTGCAACAACGATGCTTGATACAGAGATTAGTAAAAAGGCATTCAAAAAATTTTCAGATACACTTCCAACAGAAGATGATAATTTAATTGATGATTGGAAAGATACTTTAGTTGCATTAAGAACATTTCTAGATAATAAGCTTGTAGAAAACCCAGAATTAAAAAAGCTATTAGTTAAATCTTTTGACAAAATATTAATTATTTTTGGAAAAAGTTTTTCAACTTCACTTGTATATATGGATAATTTATCCCAAAACTCATCCTTTCTTAAAGGAAGAAAGCTGATGGCTGACTTTACTATTGAGGTAGCTAAATTATCAGGAATTAAAATTAATATCAACATGAATAAACTCTTTACGGGGCAACAGTTAGAGATCGAGTTGAAAAAATGGAGAGTGCTATTAAAAGACAAACTTAGACCCGAAAATATAAAGATGGGAAATAGATTATTTAATTGGGATAAAATAACTTCAAGATTAAAAAATGAAGCATGGATAAAATTACCAAGTATAGATAAGATAACGTCATCATTAAAATCAGTAGGCACTAAAAATAATTCATTAAATGGAAAGAATATAGTTCCTTATATAGATAAAACCATTCCAGGATTAGCATTTTGTGTTAATGCATTAATAGTACTATCTTTAAGTAATCAAAGTTTTTACAGCAGAAATAATCCATTAAAGGCACGAAGTTTAGGATATTACGCATTTAAAATAGCTGAAGGCTTTGTTGCTACTGTTGAAAATAGTAAATTTACGGTAATGGGAGCAAAACAACTACAAAAAATGAAATTATTGGCTAACAATAAAATAATTTGTTCTATTGCTAATATTCCTAAATCACCTAAATTGAGAGAGCTTTCTATTATAAAAAGCTTCCGATTTTTATCAACAGTTAGCTTTACCGTATTAGCGGGGATATCTTTTTATGAAGCTTATAATTCTTGGCGAATTGGAAATAATTTAAATAGTATTTTTAAAGGGATTACTGGTGCTGGTTATAGCTTATTAGCTATTGGAACTCTTGGTGCTATATTTTTCCAATTAGCTCTATGGCCTATTTTTATATTTTTAGGAACTGCTTTAATGTTAGTAGGAACAGTTGGTGATTTAGCTACAACATGGGGTGATTTGGAAGCATTAGTTAAATGTAGTTTTTGGGGAAATTCAGATAAATATCCATTTTGGAATACAGAAAAAGGTCAGTTCAATAAAAGATTTAAACTAATAGATAGTGAGGAAATTAAGGTAAGTAATGGTTTTTTAATAGAAAATCAAGAGTTTATGAATATTTTTTATATGCCAAAATTAGAATGGGAATACAGTGCTAAAGAACTAATTATTAAAATGGAATTAAATAATTTCATACCTTATGATTCTCAGGTTTTTTATCAAATTTGTCGTAAAATGACATCAAGAATTCCGAGTGTTTATACCGAATACAGAGAAAAAAATAAATTATTTCATTACGATAATAGTGTATACAAAAAAATAGATTATACAGAACTAGATGCTGAGTTTAATGAGAATATAAAAAATAACTACATTGATAATAATGGAAGTTCTATCTTAGAAATGGTTATAAAAACACCAGAAAATTTTTATTATGGAAATGAAATCTTTTTCTATTACAGACCATTTGAAGATAATATTGTACCCTTACGATACGATTGGGATGATAATGAAATTTCAGATCTTGAAGTAAAACATTATGGATTAATGAAACTTAGATCAAAGGGGAATCCATGGAACTAAAGCACAAACTCAGTGATCATTGTGAATCACTATTACAAACAGAAACATCAAAAATGACTCAATATCAAGCTGGTGCTCTTGATTTTGTGGAAAAAATAGATAATTTACGATTAGTCATACGCCATGCTTTTTCTAATGGCAGGACTATGTTAGCGATCCCTTTTGTTATCGGTTTACTTTGGGCTTTCAGCTATGGCGTTAAAACAATTTATATTGATCCTTGGAAAAATACAGAGTCTATTTTTCTTAGAATATTAGAGAAAAAAGATAACAAAAATAACATAGTTATATTACCTCAGCATAGGGATAATGATGAACTAGAAAAAAAGTATATTCAAAATGGGAGACTTTCTTTTTTAAATTATTGGGATTATTATTACTATAGTAACTCATTTATAAGAGAAAAAAGTATTCTCTTAGATTTATTTTTATTATTAACTCCACTATTATGTTCATTACCAATGATCTATTTTGG
>JAEYFY010000004.1 GCA_023454395.1 Pseudomonadota bacterium | reverse complement strand
TTAGCGAAAGTCTATGATGCTGCTCATCCGAGAGCTAAGAGAGAAAAATCATAATGCGCTTTTACAGAACTCTGACGCCAATTGCAGCGATGACTTTTGATTTAGATGACACGCTGTATGACAATGTGCCAGTGATGGACAAAACTGAAAAAGAGACGCTGGATTTTATTCGTCAATATGATCTGCGTTTTAATCACTTCACAGAAAAAGATGTGAATGCCTATAAAAAGCCACTGCTAGAAAGCAATCCTGATATTTTTCATGATATTACACAATGGCGTTGGCTTGCGGCTAGAAATATGTTGTTAGATTACGGCTACAGTGAAGCTAAAGCACAGCAAGGTGCTGATGAAATTATGGCGCACTTTGCTTATTGGCGTAGCCACATTAATGTGCCTAAAAATACCCATCAAGTTCTCACTGAATTGGCGCAAAAAATCCCGTTAATTGCGATCACAAATGGTAATGCAAACCCATTAAGTTGTGGTTTAGGGCAGTATTTTTCACATATTTTAAAAGCTGGCCCTGATGGTCGCTCTAAGCCTTATCCTGATATGTTTGATAAAGCCTCTTCACTGTTAAATCTTCCACATGAGAAAATTCTACATGTAGGTGATCACCTTGTAACCGATGTCGAAGGTGCCGTTAATAGTGGATTACAAGCGTGCTGGATTAACCTTGATAATCGTAGTTTGTTTGAAGAAGGTGAAACCAGAGTAATGCCACATATTGAAATTACAGATTTAAGTAAACTGATAGAATTGGTTTAATGTGATATTCGGTAAGAATGGCACAGATAAACGAGGCTAAAAAAGGCTTTATTTTGCATAGCGCGTAAATTCCTGTTAGTTTGTTGCTTACTCTCTATTTCTGTATATATCCACAGTATTTTCTTCACTAAATGATTGGTAATTATGGACGTCTCATATCTGCTAGAAGGTCTTAACGATAAACAGCGCGAAGCTGTAGCCGCACCTCGTATTAATATGCTGGTGTTAGCTGGCGCAGGCAGTGGTAAAACACGGGTGCTGGTACATCGTATCGCTTGGTTATTATCTGTTGAACAAGCTTCTCCTTTTTCAATTATGGCAGTGACGTTTACCAATAAAGCTGCCGCAGAGATGCGTCATCGTATTGAAGACTTAATTGGTACAAGCCAAGGCGGTATGTGGATTGGCACTTTCCATAGTCTTGCTCATCGCTTATTACGCGCACACTATCTTGATGCAAATTTGCCACAAGACTTCCAAATTATTGACAGTGATGATCAATATCGCCTTATTCGCCGTATTGTTAAGTCAATGAACCTTGATGATAAACAGTGGCCCGCACGTCAAGGCATGTGGTATATCAACGGTAAAAAAGATGAAGGCTTACGTCCTCAGCATATTCAAACCTATGGCAATCCAGTTGAAACCACATGGTTAAAAGTATACCAAGCATATCAAGAGGCCTGCGATCGCGCAGGGCTTGTGGATTTTGCTGAGCTTTTATTGCGCGCTCATGAACTTTGGTTAAATAAACCACAAATTTTGGAGCACTACCAAAATCGCTTTACCAATATTTTAGTGGATGAGTTCCAAGATACTAACCGCATTCAATATGCGTGGATAAGAATGTTGGCGGGTCAATCTGGTAAAGTGATGATTGTGGGGGATGATGACCAATCCATCTATGGTTGGCGCGGTGCGCAAGTTGAGAATATTCAAAATTTCTTAAATGAATTTCCTGGTGCAGAAACCATTCGATTAGAGCAAAACTATCGTTCGACAAGTAATATCCTAAAAGCGGCGAATGCGTTAATTGCCAATAACAGTGACAGATTAGGTAAAAATCTGTGGACTGAAGGTGCCGAAGGGGAGCCTATTTCGCTTTATTGTGCTTTTAATGATCTGGATGAAGCGCGTTATGTAGTCGGTCGCATTAAGCGCTGGCAAGAAGAAGGCGGTGCGCTGACAGATTGTGCCATTTTGTATCGTAGTAATGCGCAATCTCGTGTGATGGAAGAGGCGTTATTACAAGCTGCAATGCCATACCGTATTTATGGTGGTCAACGATTCTTCGAACGTCAAGAAATCAAAGATGCGCTTTCTTATATGCGATTAACAGCTAATCGTCATGATGATGCTTCTTTTGAGCGTGTTGTGAATACACCAACACGAGGCATTGGTGATAGAACCTTAGATATTGTTCGCCAAGTGGCAAGAGAGAATCAAATTACCTTATGGGAAAGTGCATTGCAGGTTATTGAGCATAAAATGCTTGCAGGACGAGCAACCGCTGCAATTCAACGATTCCTAGAACTGATTGAAACACTCGCTTCTGAAACGGCAGATATGCCATTACATGTACAAACAGACCGAATTATTCGTGATTCAGGTTTGAAAGCGATGTATGAGCAAGAAAAAGGTGAAAAAGCACAAGCTCGTATTGAAAACTTAGAAGAGCTGGTCACTGCGACTCGCCAATTTAGTTATCAAGATGAAGACGAAGATTTAATGCCATTGCAAGCATTCCTTTCACATGCCGCATTAGAATCAGGCGAAAGCCAAGCTGATGCATATCAAGATGCCGTACAGTTAATGACACTTCACTCGGCTAAAGGGCTAGAGTTTTCACAAGTCTTTATTGTGGGCGTAGAAGAAGGCATGTTCCCAAGTCAAATGTCGCTAGATGAAGGTGGACGTTTGGAAGAAGAGCGTCGCTTGGCTTATGTTGGTGTCACACGAGCAATGAAAAAGTTAACACTCACTTACGCTGAAAACCGCCGTTTATATGGGAAAGAAGTCAGTCATCGTCCTTCTCGTTTTATTGGTGAGTTACCGAAAGAGTGTGTTGAAGAGGTACGTTTACGCGCCACGGTTTCCCGCCCTGTTAATCATAGCCGTTTAGGGACGCCAATTATCAGCAATGATACTGGCTATTCGCTAGGGCAACGTGTGAAACACCCCAAATTTGGTGATGGCACCATTATCAATATTGAAGGTAGCGGTGAACATTGCCGATTACAAATCGCCTTTAATGGTGAAGGTATTAAATGGCTGGTGGCAGCATTTGCTCGGCTAGAGTAATCCTCGATTAGAGTGAATTGGCAAAAAAACGCCAGAAACCCTCGCCCAATGTGGGCGGGGAGCCGTCACCACTGCTTCAATATAAAAAAACACCCTTATTTATTTGATAGATAAGCAACGGTGTTTTTTTTAAGGGATGTTCAAGTTGGTTACTTAATAATCTCGTTATCTATTCTTACTTAACGGGATTAATTGATGAAACTCTCTAGCATATTCTTTCATACCGATTCTTTTGTTACACCCAGCACACGAATTTCCCCTGTTCCTTTTTCTAGTAATGAATTACTGATCGAAAATACGGAGGAGGTCTTTTGTGATACTTATCATCCCAGTGAACCTATCAACGAATTTGAAGAAGATTTGTATTGTAAGTTATTGAGACATCAGCGTGATTTTGTGCCTCGTATTAATCTCTATTACAGTGTTGTGATTAACCATATTCAATTGATTAATAACGCAATATCAACATCATTTAGGTGTTCATATCGCTATGTAAACGAGATATCAAAGAGTGCGCATTCATTAAAGAAGGGTAAGAAGAAAAAACTCTCTTCCGTTTTTACACAAGTCAGTAATTTAGCGGAAGAGCGAGTTTTAGAAGGTTAGCTACGTCTTAAACGGCGTTGTGTATAAAGTGCATCAAGCGTAAAGAGGATCAGCGCAACCCAAATAAAGCCGAAGGTGACGAGCCTTTCTGCATCAATTTTTTCGCCATATACCATTGTGGCAAGAATAAACATCAAGGTTGGGCCAATATATTGGAAAAAGCCCAAGGTTGATAAACGCAGATGATGCGCAGCTTCTGTAAAGAGCAGTAATGGTACGGTTGTAATAATACCGGCTGCAATTAACAAGGTATTTAATGACCAACTATTTTCAAGCATATTGCTAGTCGGCGAATGTGTGAAAAATAAGATATAAACTAATGCCACAGGGAATAGCCATAATGTTTCTACCAACATACCTGTTTGTGCATCGACACCCAATTTTTTACGCAGTAAGCCATAAAGACCAAAAGTCACAGCGAGGCTTAATCCAATCACAGGTACTGAACCAAAGTGCCAGAGTTGAATAAATACACCCGTAAAGGCTAAACCTACCGCTACCCATTGCATACGACGGAAGCGTTCACTCAAGAAAAGCATGCCAAACAGTACGTTAACCAGTGGGTTAATAAAGTAACCAAGGCTGGCTTCTAGCATATAACCGTGGTTAACCGCCCATATATAGGTAAGCCAGTTTGTTGCGATAATGACGGCAGTCAGCGCTAAAAGAAGAATTTTTTTAGGTTGGCGTATTAATTGGCGCAAATAAGGCCAATGACGACTGATAGTCATTAAAATCAACATAAAAAAGAACGACCATAAAATACGGTGCGTTAAGATTTCTTCTGCGGGCACTTCTTGAATGCTTTTAAAATAGACAGGGGCAATACCCCAGATCAAATAGGCGCCTAAGGCACATAAAACGCCTTTCATCGTGTTTTTCTGGCTCATGCTATCTCTGGAATTGATGGAAAGGA
>JAEYFY010000015.1 GCA_023454395.1 Pseudomonadota bacterium | reverse complement strand
ACGCACCCACCAAATTTCTCTGAGATGTTTGCCAGCGGGCCAGTCCCCTGAGCCGATATTCGAAACACATAGAACGTGGTGATCTGTTGCTTGTGAGCATACCCGATTCGTTCAGGCAGCCTAATGGCAACAACACTATGTTCACCTTGGACCATGGGTTCAAGGGTTACAGCTTGCGGCGGCATCTTGGAGATCCCTACTAAAGTTCTAAATATTAAGTATTTTATAGCTACTTAATGTTTAGAACTTTTTTTATGCCTCTATTCTCATATCTTCAACCTCTTCGCGTTCTTACCTCTAAAGTGTGATAAATTGATTGAAATGATGGTTTCTACTTAATGCCAACCACTTATTGATGGATTTATGAATGACGCATACTTCACTTTTTCAGCAAAGAGATGAAATCCGCAAAGCTATTCGCCAAAAACGACGTTTACTTACATTAGCCGAGCAACAACAGGCAGCTGATAAATTATGTAAGCAAGTTCTTACTCACCCAAAAATCGAACAAGCACAGACGATTGCACTGTTTCTTTCTTTTGATGGTGAAATAGATACATCACCGTTGATCTCCCAACTATGGGCATTAAATAAACAGGTTTGCTTACCTGTATTGCATCCCTTTCATCGCCATCACCTCCTTTTTTTACGCTATACACCTTCTACGGTGTTAGTAAAAAATCGCTTTAATATTTCGGAGCCTCCTTTAAATGTGAACATGGTTATTCCTATCTCTAATATTGATATTATTTTTACACCGTTAGTGGCTTTTGATGAACAAGGTCAACGATTAGGTATGGGGGGCGGTTTTTACGATAGAACGCTAGAAAACTGGCAACAAAAATCATTTTATCCAATGGGATTAGCACATACTTGCCAACAAGTTGCTCACCTTCCTATTGCAAATTGGGATGTACCATTACCTGAAATTATTACACCAGAAAAGATCTGGCATTTTTAGTTTTATATTAGTACTAGATTAAGATTAGTGATTATCATCTGTGTTTTTTTATATTTTTGATAAAAAAAATAATATTAAATACCTTTTTATATTTTTCAGCTATACAAAAGGTATTTTATTGTCATGGATAATAAAACAGAAAGTCACCTAATAAAAAGCATTAGTATTATTATCAATCTAACTAAAAAGAGAGAAATAGAAATAAAAAAAGACTCTACTATAAACTCATTAGAAAATGAATATCAATTTAAACTAAAAAAAACAAAGAAATCACTTATTTTAAAAAAAACAGAACATCACATTATTTTTTTAGATAATAAAAACAACACATTTATATTATTAAAAAAAAATGAAAACACATATCTGATTTATAATTTGCAAACAGATAAAACAGAAAACCTAAGTCAAAGCCAATTCAATTCATTAAACATTTCACAATGTTATTACCTTTGCTTTAAAGAAAATCCATTTTTTAGTCTCTCATGGTTTTTTACAGTAATAAAGAAATACAAACTTATCTTTATAAATATTCTTTTTTACTCACTCATCCTTCAACTATTAATGCTCATATCGCCTTTTATAATACAAATTATTATGGATAAAGTGATTATCCATCAGGCTCTATCAACACTAGATGTTTTAATTATTGGTTTAATTTTTATTGCTATTCTAGAAGGAGCACTAAAAGGAATTCGAGAATATATTTATCAACACACAGCAAATAAAATTGATATAACGTTAAGCCTAAAACTCGCTCAACACTTATTTAGACTTCCTATCGGCTATTTTAAATCACGTCAAACCGGTGCCATTGTTGCTCGAATAAAAGAATTAGATATTATACGAGAATTTATAACAAAAACGCTCTTACTGTTATTTGTTGATTCTTCTTTTATTTTTTTATTTATATTCGCAATGGCATTATTATCGTTAAAGCTAACATTAATATTTATTTCGACAATTCCTCTTTATCTTATTTTAGCTAAATTACTTGCCCCAAAAATAGAATTTGCAGTTCAACATCTTTATCAAAAAGTCGCCGTTAATACAGCCTTTCTTACTGAAAGCTTAGGTGGCATTGAGACAATTAAAAGCCTTTCTCTGGAGCCAAGATTTACACAACAATGGTATACACAAATTCATAAACTAACCGGTGAAAACGAAAAGCTTCAAAATATTGATAATTTATCTCGCTTTATTGTGTCATTTATAAATAAAACAACAGTTGCACTACTTCTATGGATAGGAGCTTGTGAAGTTATTTCGCTGTCAATGACAATAGGTCAGCTTATTGCTTTTACGATGCTACTTGGCTATTGCTTACAACCTTTAGCCACAGCTATTGATGTTTGGGGAAAATATATCAAAACAAAAACAGCAATCTATAACTTACAAGATATACTTAACCTTCCTAAAGAACAGAATAATTCAATAATAGAAACAAATATTAAAGGGGAAATTACTTTTAATAATGTCAGTTTTTATTACCAAAATAATACACCCGCTATTTTAAATAATATTTCATTACATATAAAAAGACATGAAATTATTGGTGTTGTTGGCACATCAGGATCAGGAAAAAGCACGTTAGCACGCATGGTTTCAGGTCTTTATATTCCACAATCAGGTCATGTTGCACTTGATAATATTCCGCTTTCACAACTTAACTTAAATAGAGTACGCCAGCAAATAGGCATCATTCTGCAACAAAATTTTTTATTTCATCTAAGTGTATTTGATAATATCCGACTCACTCAACAAAACGCCTCTTTAGAAGACGTTATTTACGTTGCAAAACTAACGGGCGCTCATGAATTTATTTTAAAACTGCCATTAGGTTACGACACTATTATTGCAGAAGGAGGACAATCTTTATCAGGAGGACAACGCCAACGTATTGCGATTGCAAGAGCCTTATTATCTTCGCCTAAAATTTTAATCTTTGATGAAGCTACAAGCGCATTAGATGATGAATCTCAGGCCATTATCCAAGAACACCTTCCTCTTATTGCAAAAGAGAAAACCGTTATCATTATTGCTCATCGTCTTTCAACGGTGAGAACTTGCCATCGTATTATTGTGTTGGAAAAAGGCAACCTTATTGAAGAAGGATCACATAAGGAATTAATTGCAAAAAACAGCTACTACAAAAAACTTTGGCAACGCCAACAAGGATGTTGAGAATGAACCTAAATATAAAATCCGCACTCTTTAACGTATTTCAACGTAAAAAAAAGAATATTAATTATGATTTCTACCCTAATCATATTGCCCTTATTGAAAAACCTTTAACTCCTTATAGTCGTTATATTGCGTCAATTATTTCATTCAGCGTTATCGCTTTTATTATGTGGGCTTCTTTAGGTAAATTAAATGTGCAATCATCTGCAACAGGTAAACTTATTGTTGCAGGGCATTCTCAAATTATTCAAATTTATGAGCATAGTCGCCTTGCTGTCCTTCATGTGAAAGAGGGTCAAAAAGTCAATCAAGGTGATGCATTGTTAACACTCGATATATTGGGCGTTGATGAAGAAGTTAAAGGGCTACAGAAAAAAATAGATAGCCTGCTGTTACTTAAACTTCGTTACCAAGCATTAAGCCAAGAAGCATCTCCACAAAAACTTTATCATTTTAATAAATTAGATGAAAAAACAAAAAAATCTATTCTTATTAGTTACCAAAAAGAAAAAGATGAATTTGAAAGTAACATAAATTTAATTGATACCGAAATCGAGATTAATAATAAAAACCAAACCATGATCCATAATGAGTTACTATCATTAAATACGTTAAAAGAAAATATTAACCAACGTTTTCTTCTTAAGAAAAAGCTTTTTATAAAAAAAATAATTAGCCAAATGGAATATTTAGAAAATGAAAAAGAGTTATTAGAAATAAATAGAGTTATTACAATTAAAAATGCTGAATATCAACTTATTAAGAGCCAAGAGAAAAAATTAAATGAAAATTTAGATACATTAGAGAAACAGAAAAAATTAGAATGGCATGATAAATATAAACAGTATGAAAGTGAGCTATTAATTTATAGCCAAAATCTTAATCATGCCCAAAAACGACAACAGCTAAAAATTGTCCGCTCCCCCGTTACAGGTACTGTACAACAAATTACAAATTACACACTTGGCAGTAGCTTACAACCATCACAACAGGTGATGATGATAATCCCTGATAATCAGCACAATATAGCAGAAGTTAATATTCTCAATAAAGATATTGGTTTTATACATGTAGGGCAAAAAGCAATGATAAAAATAGATGCTTTTCCTTACACTCGTTATGGCACCTTAGAAGGAAATATAACCAATATCGCCAAAGATTCCATTCAACATGAGCAGCTAGGTTTAGTTTATCCCGCAACAATTGAGCTAAATACGCAGATGATAGAAAGCAATAATCAACAATATAGCCTTGCTCCTGGGATGTCTTTAGTCGCTGAAATTATTATCGATAAACGTCGTGTTATTGATTATTTCTTAAGTCCAATAGAAGTTTACCGTCATAACGCACTAACAGAAAAATAATAAGGTGCTTAATATCATGAATAATATTAATTTAGAAAAAGAATATCACTCATCAATTATTGATGGATTAATTTGTTGCTCAAAAACACAAAATGGAAAGATAAAAAGAGAGCAAGTTATTCATTTTCTGGGTAAAGAAGAGCATCTTAACAAGTGGGACATTCTTGAAGCCATTCAACTTTTGGAATTAAAAGGTGATTTTTGCTTACTCGATTATAATGAGGATCTTATTATCGATACGCTTATCGAAATAAATAATCATTGGTATATTTTAAAAAAAACGCAGGAAACAAAATTAATTATTATAAATCCTATAAATGATATAGAAATTGAACATGTTATTAATAAAGATAAAAAATTAAATATATTAAAACTTATTGCTAAAGAGCCATCTTCATCTTCGTCAAAATTTAATCTAAACTGGTTTATTCCTTCTATTCTAAAGCAGAAAAAATCATTACTCCTATTTTTTATTTTATCTTGTTGTATTCAACTCTTTGCTCTAGTGAATCCCATTGTTTTTGAAAAATTTATCGATACTGTTTTAACGGGGAGAAATTTATCTAATTTACATCTATTTGGTTGTCTATTCGTTTTAATTGCTATCACGGAACCTATATATCTTTTTTTGCGTGATAAGTTATATGTTTTTGTCTCTTGTCAATTAAGTGCTGAGTTTTCAGGAAAGGCATATCAACATCTCATCCGCTTGCCGAGTCATTTTTTTACTCAACGCCCATCTGGACAGATCATAGCTCGTATACAAGAGCTTTCACAGATCAGACAATTTATTACTGGTTCAGCATTAATGATGGTGCTTGATCTTATTTTTATTGCTGTGTTTATCTTTGTGATGTTTATTTATTCATCAACCTTAACGTGGATAACGTTAAGCTCTTTAGTTCTTTATTTTATATTTTGGCTTATCCTTGGACCTATTATTCGTTATTGGGTAAAGCAAGAATATCAAACCAACGCAGATAATATTAGTTTACTGACAGAAGCGATAAATGGCATAGAAACGATTAAAGTGACGGCAACAGAAAATCATTTTGTAGAAAAGTGGCAATACAAACTGACCGAGCATATTAATAAACGTTTTTCTGGTGCTAAAAAAGCGTTATTTGCTCAGCAATTTATTTTTATTATTCATAAGATCACTACCGCAATTATTTTATGGCAAGGCGTTAATTTCATTATTAATGTACAAATGACTGTAGGTGAACTTATCGCGTTTAATTTATTTGCCGCCCATATTACACAGCCTATTTTACGTTTAGCGCAATGTTGGCAAGATTTTCAACAAACATCCATTTCTTTGCGTCGTATTGGTGATATTTTAAATAATCCCACAGAACATCAATACCAAGGGTTAGCTACCGTTCCTAAAATAACAGGGAGCATTACTTTTTCAAATGTCTACTTTCGTTATACAGACAAGACACCTGATGTTATTGAGTCACTTTCTTTATCTATTCCAGCAGGGAAATTTATTGGTATTACAGGGCGTTCTGGCTCTGGTAAAAGTACACTCACTCGCTTAATTCAACGTTTCTATACGCCCCAACAAGGAAAAATTTATATTGATGGCATGGATTTAGCTATTGCTGATCCTTTATCTCTACGTCAAAGCATGAGTATCGTTTTACAAGAGAGCTTTTTATTTAGTGGTTCAATTCTTGAAAATATTCGTTTATCAAAACCGAATGCCAGTGAAGAAGAAATAACAGAAGCCGCTCAACTTGCAGGAGCTTTAGACTTTATTGAGCAACTTCCTTTAGGTTTTAATACTCAAGTTGGAGAAAGAGGTCACAATTTATCTGGAGGGCAACGTCAACGTATCGCACTTGCTAGAGCTTTATTAACAGATCCTCGTATTCTTATTTTAGATGAAGCAACATCAGCATTAGATTACGGATCAGAAGCACAAATTTTAGCTAACTTACCTCAGATTTGTAAAAACAGAACCGTCATTAGTATTGCACATCGTCTAAATACATTAGCGCATTCAGATTATATCTATGTAATAGATAAAGGACGAGTACTAGAAGAAGGTACACATGCTCATTTAATAGAAAACCAAGCGCTCTATTACCAATTATGGCAGCAACAAATTCAATAAATAAAAATTAAAAGATACAAAAAAGGCTCGATATTTCGAGCCTTCAATAGATCACAGATAACTTATCAATAATTAGTAAAGCATACGAGCACGGATAGTTCCCGGTAATGCTTTGATTTTTTGTAACACTAATTCAGCTTGAGCTTTTGTTTGTGTTGTAATATCAATCACAACATAACCTACGTTACCTGATGTACGTAAATACTGTGCGGCTACGTTGATATTTTCTTCAGTAAACACTTTATTGATGCTATTCATCATACCTGGGCGGTTTTCATGAATATGCAGTAAACGGTTTACATCATCACCATGGCTTGGCAGTGATACTTCTGGGAAGTTAACAGCAGATAATGTAGAGCCGTTATCTGAATATTTCGCTAATTTACCCGCAACTTCATAACCAATGTTTTCTTGTGCTTCTTGGGTAGAGCCACCGATATGTGGTGTTAATATCACATTATCAAATTTGATAAGTTCAGATACAAACGGATCGTTAGGATCGTTATTTGCGCCCGGCTCTGATGGGAATACGTCAACCGCAGCACCAGATAAATGTTTTGATTCTAATGCTTGAGATAACGCAGGAATATCAACCACAGTGCCACGAGAAGCATTGATAAGAATGGAGCCGGGTTTCATGCGCTGAATTTCTTCATGCCCAATCATATTCTTGGTTGATGGTGTTTCTGGCACATGTAAGCTGACAATGTCACACATATTCAATAGCTCAGAGAGATGACGAATTTGTGTTGCATTACCTAATGGTAGTTTATTTTCAATATCATAAAAATAAACATCTAAACCAACGCTTTCTGCCAAAATACCTAACTGAGTACCAATGTGACCATAACCAATAATCCCCAGTTTTTTACCTCGTGCTTCAAAACAGCCTTTGGCTTGTTTATCCCAAATTCCACGATGCGCCTTCGCATTTGCTTCAGGGATACGACGTAGTAATAACAGTAATTCGCCAAGTACCATCTCAGCCACGGAACGAGTGTTTGAGAACGGTGCGTTAAAAACGGGAATACCGCGGCGAGCAGCAGCATCTAAATCAACCTGATTAGTACCGATACAGAAACATCCCACAGCAACCAGTTTTTCAGCCGCTGCAAAAATGTCTTCTGTTAAGTGAGTGCGGGAACGAAGACCAACAAAACGTGCATCACGGATAGCTTCTTTTAATTCTTCTTCCGATAATGCGCCTTTGTGATATTCAATATTGGTATAACCCGCAGCTCTTAAATTTTCTACTGCACTTTGGTGTACACCTTCAAGGAGTAGAAACTTTATTTTTTCTTTTTCCAAAGATACTTTGACCATTTACCCTGCCCTATCGTTATTACATTTAATGAAAAACAAAATCCTGTCTCATCAACATAACAAAAATAGATTTTGTGGCAATACAACCGATTGCAGTGATGACAGAATAAGCGGTAAATAAAGTGATTTTCTACCGAGTAAAATGATTTTGACTTTGAAAATGGCAGGATTTTAAAGAGAGATATAACTGTCGTGTGATATATATCACTGAATTTACAGTTTCTAAAATAATTTAAAAAATAGGTAGCCATCGCTACCTATCTTAAAAAGAATTATTTAATGGTTTTCACACCTTCAGCGGTGCCCATTAAAACAACATTTGCGCCACGATTAGCAAATAATCCTACGGTTACAACCCCCGGAATACTGTTAATTTTGTTTTCCAGTTCAATAGGATTAAGGATAGTTAAGTTATGAACGTCTAAAATAACGTTGCCGTTATCTGTTACCACGTTTTCACGATATTCAGGTAAACCACCTAACTTAACGAGTTCACGCGCAACATAAGAGCGCGCCATTGGGATCACTTCTACGGGGAGTGGGAATTTACCTAACACATCGACTTGTTTAGATTCATCAACGATGCAGATAAATGTTTTTGCTACACCAGCAATGATTTTTTCACGCGTCAATGCGGCACCACCACCTTTGATCATCTGCATTTGATGGTTAATTTCATCTGCACCATCAACATAGATATCTAAAGAATCGACTTCATTACAGTCGAAAACAGGGATACCATAACTTTTTAATTTTGCAGTTGATGCTTCTGAACTTGAAACTGTGCCTTCGATTTGACCTTTCATTGTTGCTAATGCATCAATAAAGTGAGAAGCCGTAGAACCAGTACCAACACCCACAATCATGCCTGGTTTTACATATTCAAGCGCTGCCCAACCTACTGCTTTTTTCAATTCATCCTGAGTCATTTGAAAAACCTTATTTATCACGTTAATGGACTAAGAATAGCATATTGCATTCAAAACTAGCACGAGACACATCAAAAACTGAGAAGCAACATTTTAACTCATTACAACGAAAAATATGGCATAGTAAGCAATAGAATATAAAATCGAAGAGAGTCTGTTAATGAAACGCCCTGATTATCGAGCATTACAAGCCCTTGATGCCGTCATTCGAGAACGTGGTTTTGAAAGAGCCGCGCAAAAGTTATGTATTACACAATCTGCCGTTTCTCAGCGTATCAAACAGTTAGAAAATTTATTTGGACAACCGCTATTAGTCAGAAC
>JAEYFY010000440.1 GCA_023454395.1 Pseudomonadota bacterium | reverse complement strand
AAGCAGAACGTAATTCTCGATCGAAGTCCATTGGTGCGGCAAAAGCGCGTGGTGAAGATATTGAGCCACTTCGTCAAGAAGTTAACCTGTTAGGTGAAAAACTTGAAGCTGCAAAAGCCGAACTTGAAGTGCTTCAAGCGGAAATTCGTGATTACGTTTTAACTATCCCAAATATGCCAGATGATGCGGTTCCAAATGGCAAAGATGACAGCGAAAACGTGGAAGTTTCTCGTTGGGGTACTCCAAAGACTTATGATTTTGAATTAAAAGATCATGTGACTTTAGGTGAGCTAACAGATGGTTTAGATTTTGCTTCTGCGGTAAAAATTACCGGTTCACGTTTTGTTGTGATGAAAGGTCAAGTTGCACGTTTACATCGTGCTATTACACAATTTATGTTGGATCTGCACACAGAAAAGCACGGCTACCAAGAAATGTATGTTCCTTACTTGGTTAACCATGCAACTTTGTACGGTACAGGTCAGTTACCTAAATTTAGTGAAGACTTATTCCACACTAAACCGTTAGAAGAAGAAGCAGAAAGCCAATACGCACTTATTCCAACAGCGGAAGTGCCTGTAACAAATATGGTAAGAGACGTCATTCTTGAAGAAGACGACTTGCCATTAAAAATGACGGCTCACACACCATGCTTCCGTTCAGAAGCAGGCTCTTATGGTCGTGATACTCGTGGTTTAATTCGTATGCACCAATTTGATAAAGTAGAGCTAGTTCAAATCGCTCATCCTGAAAAATCAATGGAAGCATTAGAAGAGCTGACTGGTCACGCTGAAAAAGTGCTGCAATTACTGAATCTACCTTACCGTAAAGTTGTGCTTTGCACTGGCGATATGGGCTTCGGTTCACGTAAAACTTACGACTTAGAAGTTTGGGTTCCGGCTCAAAATACTTACCGTGAGATCTCTTCATGCTCAAATATGTGGGATTTCCAAGCTCGTCGTATGCAAGCACGCTTCCGTTCTAAAGGTGATAAGAAAATACAACTTGTTCATACCTTAAATGGTTCGGGTTTAGCTGTAGGTCGTACTTTAGTTGCAATTATGGAAAACTATCAAATGGCTGATGGCCGTATTGAAATTCCAGAAGTGTTACGCCCATACATGAAAGGTTTAGAATATATCGGTTAATTATTATCTAATTAACTGAGTATTAATAATTTAACCCCCTGCTTAGGCTGGGGGTTTTTTATTAACTGTATTAAATATTTAACGCTATTTATTTGTTTTTTATAAGTCATTAAAGCCAGGGTATCTGATTGTGTCAGAGTTAAATCTCAACAAAGAGCGTATCAAAAATAATTTAATTCTAAGGTATGTCTTTTTTGTTTATCTCTTTTTCATTCCTTGCTTGACAATTTCTCATATTGACATTAACTTGGATTTCTAGATGTTTAGCCGTCTAGATTTCTATTTAATAGGTGAGTTGATTAAAATGATAACACTAAAAAATGTCAGCAAAATTTATCAGCGAGGGAAAAAGCAAACTATTGCTGTTGATGATATTAATTTGAATATTGAGCAGGGAGATATCTTTGGCATCATTGGTTATAGCGGTGCAGGAAAAAGTAGTTTAATTCGTTTATTGAATCGCTTAGAGCCTGTAACAAAAGGAGAAGTGATTGTTGGTAAATATAACATTACTACCAGCAGTGAACGTGAGATCCGTAAAATCCGTCACTCAATTGGTATGATCTTTCAACATTTCAATTTACTGTGGTCACGCACCGTTAGAGAGAATATTGAATTCCCACTTGAAATTTCAGGGGTAGATAAGAAGCAACGTTTTCAGCGCGCGAGTGAATTAATGGAGTTAGTGGGGCTTGCTGATAAAGCTGATGAATATCCATCAACATTAAGTGGCGGGCAAAAACAACGTGTTGGTATTGCTAGGGCATTAGCAAATAATCCGGATGTTTTATTATGTGATGAAGCAACATCTGCATTAGATCCAAAAACAACACAAACAATTTTAGCACTGCTCGCTGAAATTAATCAAAAAATGAATATTACAATTGTGTTGATCACACATGAAATGCAAGTTGTAAAAGCGATATGCAATAAAGTAGCGGTTATTGAGCAAGGAAAAATAATTGAACAAGGCGAAGTAGTCAAAATATTTAACCAACCAAAACATAAAGTGACACAACAGTTTTTATCACAATCAGTACATGTAACAGATAGTAGTGATGATATTGATAATATAAAGCAGCAAGGCACAGTAATAAAACTGTTACTGCAAGAGGGTAAAAAATATGACTATTTACTTTATGATTTAATTTCTAAATTTAATGAACCTGTTAATTTAATAAAAGGCAGTTTTTCACAAGAAAACGGGTTTATTTATTTACAGTTAAATAATAAATCGGATGAAATCATCCAATATCTTGAGAATAATAAATTTGATATAGCGGTCGTGTGATATGGATGAAATACAAATTTGGTTGAATAGCTATTTACCGCATTTAAAACTCAATGTACTCGGTGAAGAGACATTAAATACATTATATATGACACTTGTTTCTGGTGCATTATCCTGCTTATTAGGGATCTTAATTGGTGTGGCATTATTTTTAACAGCAAAAGAGGGTTATAAAGAACATATTTTTATTTATCGAACACTCTCATTTATTGTGAATATCTTTAGAGCCGTTCCTTTTATTATTTTGATCATTTTATTGTTCCCTTTTACTAAATTAATTGTGGGAACCATATTAGGTGTTAATGCAGCACTACCTGCATTAGTGATTTCAGCCGCTGCTTTTTATGCTCGATTGGTTGAATTAGCATTACGTGAAGTAGATAAAGGCGTTATAGAAGCAAGTCTCTCAATGGGTGCTAATTTACCTACACTAATATTTAAAGTGTTATTGCCAGAATCATCACCCGCACTTATTTCTGGTTTAACTGTCACGCTGATTTCTTTAGTGGGAGGAACTGCAGTTGCAGGTGCAATTGGGGCAGGTGGATTGGGTAACTTAGCTTATTTAGAGGGATTTCAGCGTAGCCATCTTGATGTAGTTTGGATTGCAACATTAGTGATTTTATTTATTGTGCTATGTATTCAGTTATTGGGAGATAGTGTTGTAAGAAATATAGATAAACGATAATTAAAGAATTAATTCAATTAAAAAATCAAATTTAAAAATAAGGTTACAATAATGAAACTAACAGTATTTAAAAAACTGGGATCACTGCTACTTATTACCCTAGCGCTCTCTGCTTGCAAACCATCAGATGAAAAATCAGAAAATAAATTAATTATCGGTGCATCAAGTACACCTCATGCGGAAATTCTAGAATTTATTAAACCGCAACTAGCCAAAGAAGGATTAGAGTTAGATATTAGAATTTTTAATGATTATATTATTCCTAATCAAGCATTAGCAGAAAAAGAATTGGATGCAAACTTCTTCCAACATGTGCCTTATTTAAATAAAACACTAGCTGATCACCCTGATTGGAAATTAGTATCAGCAGGCGCAGTGCATATGCACCCATATCGTTTTTTCTCGCAGAAATATAAAAGCTTACAAGATTTATCTAATGGTGCAAAAATGATTAGTAGCAATAATCTGGCACAACATGGACATATATTAAAACTGTTTCAAGATGAGGGTTTAATTAAATTACGAGATGGTATTGATCCTGATGATTCTACGATTGATGACATCGTTGAGAATCCTCGTAATATTAAGTTTTTATTTACCTATGATGGTCCATTGTTGCCACAAATATATAAAAATGGTGAAGCAGATGTCGCTTCTATTGATGGGCACTTTGCCATTAATGCTGGGCTAGATTTAAGCAAAGAAGTAATTTATACAGAGCCTGCGGCTAACAGCAAGTTTGCCAATGTGGTTGTTATAAGAGAAGAAGATAAAAACGATCCGCGTATTGCTAAATTAATGGCACAACTAAAAGCGCCTGAAACCAAAAAATTTATTTTGGATACCTTTAAAGGCGAAGCAGTTCCTGTTCCATAATCAGTTTATTTTTAAACTAACGTATCAAAGAGTGGTGTAAGAAATTATGCCACTTTTTTGTTTATTATGAGAGGGATTATAAAAAGCTTTTTAATAAAAGAATGACTATTTAACAAAAATATAACGCAATCCGCCATTGGTTAAACCGATCACGGCAGATCCTATTTATGCTGTTAAATTAGACCTATCGCTCGAATTTACCTTCGTTATTTATGACAATTCTATTTAATTAGAACCCTACAAAAGAGCATATTCTATGATAGTTTCTAAACAGCAGTTACATCAATTAATCAAAAATAAATTACATCATGCAGGATTGAGTGAGCCTCATGCTGATACGGTGGCTGATGTCTTAGTCCATGCTGATGCCAAAGGTATTCATTCTCATGGTGCTGTGCGTGTGGAATATTATGCAGAGCGGATCAGTAAAGGCGGTACAAATACGACGCCTAATTTTACGTATACTGAAACGGGGCCATGTAGCGCTGTATTTGATGGTGATAATGGTGCTGGACATGTCGCAGCGAAAGATGCAATGGAATGCGCAATTAAAATGGCACAGGAGAAGGGCGTTGCGGTTGTTGGTGTAAGACGAATTGGTCATAGTGGTGCGCTGTCTTATTTTGTTGAACAAGCATCACGAGCAGGCATGGTGGGTATTTCGCTGTGTCAATCTGATCCTATGGTTGTTCCTTTTGGTGGCTCTGAAGTCTATTACGGCACTAATCCTATCGCTTTTTCAGCGCCTGGAGTTGGCGATAAACGTATTACATTTGATATGGCGACAACTGTACAGGCATGGGGCAAGGTACTCGATGCGCGCTCGCGTCATGTCGATATTCCTGATACTTGGGCAGTTGATGAAAGTGGTAAACCTACGACAGATCCCTTCGCAGTAAAAGGTTTATTACCTATTGCGGGACCTAAAGGTTATGGTTTAATGATGATGGTTGATGTGTTGTCTGGTATTTTGCTGGGGCTTCCTTTCGGTAAACATGTCAGTTCGATGTATCACGATTTAACACAAGGGCGAGAGCTAGGGCAATTACATATTGTTATTAATCCTGCTTTCTTTACTGATGCCTCATTATTTAGAGAACATATCTCACAGGCTATGGGGGAGTTAAATGCAATTAAGCCAGCTCCTCATGTGGAGAAAGTGCTTTATCCTGGTGAGAATAGTCAAATAGAAGAACAAAGAAGTGAAAAAGAAGGTATTGAAATTGTTGATGAAATTTATAATTATTTAATATCTGATGCACTTTATAATAAATCTTACGATAATAAAAATCCGTTTGCGGGTTAATATAACATCTCAATTCTCAATAAAAAGAACAGTGGATGGTGACATCGACTGTTCTTTTTTCTTTTATATATTCACACTATAAAATTTATAATTAATTAGCCATTATGTATTTGGTTATTTTATTATAGAAAATTAATTAAATTTATCTAATTATAAAAATAATAAATTATAGGTTTTTAATTATATATCAATTAATAATTAAGAATAAAACGTGTGCTTTTTATTATTTTAAAATATACATTGGTGAAGGTTATGAATAATCTATTTATGTATTTAAAAGTTAAAATCAAACAAGATGCAATTTTAGCGATTGATCTTGCAGAGAAAAGTCCATCTATCCGTAATTTTAATCTTGCTAATAAAATATTAACAGTAAAACTAACAAGTGAGAAATTAAAATTACAAAAAAATCCTGATGATAACTCTATTATTCAAGAAAAAATAAAAAATTATGAGTCTTTATTTTTAAAATTAAATGAAATTAAAATAGAATATGCGTGTGAGTATAAATTTATAGTTGTATTAAAAAACTTATTGACCAATAAAAAAATAAAAAATAGTCCACAAAAAAAGATCATAGGAAATTATAAAAATAGAGTAGGAATTTATCGATCAACCAATAAGGATGTTAATGTTAATCATTTTATAAATAAAGATTTAATGGATTTTTTATTTGAAAATAAAAAAATTAATAACGATAAATTTAATAGTTTTAATATTAAGAATGTTAATATTAATGACGCAAATATGTGTGGTTCACAATTTAAAAAATGTAATATAAATGAATCAATATTTACGGATTGTGAATTAACTAGATCTCATTTTCATTCTTCAACAATAAAAAATTCAACGTTTAATCATTGTAATTTAATCAACACTGATTTTTTATTTTCAAATATAGAGAATGTAAACTTTATAAACAGTGATTTAAGTAATGCAACAATTAAGGTAAAAAGTGCTAATTTTGAAAATTCGACACTTGATAATACAAAAATAGAATTTGATATTGACAATATTCCTTTAATGAAAAATAAAAAAACTCTATTTGAAACCATTAGTTCTATAAATGATAAATATGATGCAATAAAAACATCATTGATGAGCGCACTGATTTTAAAAATACAGCGTAATATTTTATATAATTATAATGATCATGATGGTCATGATAATGATAATGATAATATAGGGCTATCAGCAGAATTTATAATAGAAAATATTTTTTCTAATCAATATTTTTGTAAAAATGAAATAATTAAAAAATTTGTTACTGATATTTTATATAGTAAATATTTTGATGAAGAATGTAGCAATTCTATTGATAAATTATCCCCTGATTTTTTATCTTTTCATTTAGATCTAATTGATCATTATGATAATGATAAGATGAAAAGCTTTATGTTAGAAAATAATGATCAATTTATTAAGCTAATGGTATTATCACTTTATCATGAAAATCAAAATGTTAGAGATAGAGCGAGAGCGTTATATGATAAATATCTTAATCTTAAAGAGATAAAATCTTTTGTTCAAGAAAATGATATTGATTGTGGTGATAGAAAGGTTGATTGGTATGATAAAAACAGTTTTAATTATATTTTATCAAATAAAAATAAAGATAAAAAAATAGTTATTAATCATGAAGATATAGTTAATGTTTTATTTGATAATAATATAGAAAATAATACGAGTTGGACTAGATTTTATCTTTATATTAATAATGATTGCCAGGGGATTAATAATATTGATTATTATGAATTATTTAATGGTTTTAAAATTTCAGAGACAAGTACTATACCTGATTTTGTTATTTTTAAAAATAGTTATAACAAAATGGCTAATAAAATTGAATCTAATAAATGGTTGTCATTATTTAAATCAAGTGGTTTTTATGAACAATTTCACTCTGTTTTAATAGGTATGAAGCCTTTATCTAACGAAAAGCTTATTAATATTCAAGAACAAGAAAAGTTAAGTGAAGTATTTAAGCCATTTTTAAATGCTTTAGATGGTAATATTAAAAAAAGTTCTCTAATTATTGAACATTATCAAAAACTTTGTGAACTTTTTGATATTACTTTGGAAAATAACGCATTGAAATCTCAATATTTATTAAGTCTTTCTGCTTTAATTGTTAAATATTCATCAAGCTCTGTATTTGGCACCGATTCAGATTCACCTGAAATATTAAGAATGTATGCTTATGCTTTAATGAGTAAGGCTAATGAATTAAATCCGAAATTAATGGAAAAAAACTTTAAAGAATGGAGTGATAGACTATTAGGCATGAATGAAATGTTTCAATGTACGGATGTACTTTTTTCAATAATGAGTGATTATGGAAAAGAACACTTCAAAGATATATTTTATAAAATCATACCGTTACATTGGAGATAATAATTAGTCAAAATAAGAGAAATAAAATGCACTCCAACTTTACTAATTAACTGTTGGAGTGCAAGAAAAAGACATTATTTTTTCGTTTTAATCAATTAAATCGAAGATTAACTGACTAATTTACCAATATTTGATTCTGCGGTTTTATTAAGAGAAATCGTTCCACTTCCACCAATTCCACCATTATTTCCTTGGTTACCTACATTATGGTGATAAAAAATGTCACGATAAGAGCCATACATTGCAGTATAAGAAAGAGGAATAGTAATTAATAACCCTAAACCAAATGGAATAACACTAATTGCGATAATAAAGAACAGTAAAATAAAGAAGAAGAATCCACCAGCTAAATTTATTTTTACTGCCGAAAGGCTCGCTTTAACTGCAGGGAATGCTTTATAACCGTTGACTAACACCAGCGCTGGGACAAACCAATAAGCCGCCGTACTTAGCGCACCAAAGATAGCCATAATGATAAAAAACAGCATAAAGCCAGAAGAGTTATCTACCATCATGTCAGCAATAATTTCTTCAGGATAATCACTATTGATAGCATAAAAAATATCCATCATAGCAGCACTACTGACGATAAGGGCAAGAATAATCCCAGCAAGTAAAATTAGAAAACTAATACCGTAAGCACCCATCAAGCTAAGATAACGTTTGTTATAAAAACCAAAGAATAAAGTATCAACATCAAGACGTTGAGTCTCATATTGTTGATGAGCAATTGCCACAACACCTGCAGCTAATACAGTAGTAATAAAAGGAGAGATGATTGGACCAATTAGCGGAATAAATCCAAGAATGGTCGATATAATAAGACTAACGATAAAGTAGATAATAATAACGCCTATCCACATCCAAAAACGTTCTTTTATTAAATCCCATCCTAGCCCTAACCAGCGAACACCCCCTGCGGCGCCTCGTGCTTGAGGAATAGGCGTAAATACCTCTTGTGGCTCTGTTAGCGATGAATTATTGTTTTGTTCCATTTCCTGTACCTTAATCCCAATATCTTTGTTTATAAATATAAGTCTTCTATAATATCTTTTTGTTTTGTTATTAATCAACTATATTCAACTTAATATAGGTTAAGGATAATCTTATTATGTGTATTTTTACTTGTGGGAACAATTATTCTTTTATTAATACAAAATGATTTAAATAATTTAATTTAACTTCATATAATTAAAAAAATGACTTTATTTATTTTGAATGTTTTTAATGATATAAAAACAAAAAAAGCAGCGCTTAAAACCGCTGCTTCTTAAATTAATCTTAAGTAGAAAAGCTTAGTACATCACTTTATGGCCGTAAGATTCAAGAATTGATTTTACATTTTCCATCGTCTCTTTTGACGGTGGATGAATACCATCTAGCTTGTATTCTTCTCCTAAAGCTACCCATTTATGTTTGCCGAGTTCGTGGTAAGGTAGAAGTTCTACTTTTTCGATATTTTTCATATCTTTAATAAATTCGCCTAAACGATGAGCAGAATCATCATCATCAGACCAACCTGGTACAACAACATAACGAACCCATGTTTTTTGGCCTCGTTTTGCTAAATAACGTGCGAATTCAAGTGTACGCTGGTTTGATACACCAACGAGCTTTTGGTGGATCTCATCGTTGACTTGTTTGAGGTCGAGCATCACTAAGTCAGTGGCATCCATTAATTCATCAATAACGGGATCATAACGACGAACAAAGCCGTTAGTATCTAAGCAGGTATGGATATTTTCTTTCTGACAAGCGCGGAACCAATCGCGCACAAACTCTGCTTGCAAAATTGCTTCGCCACCTGAAGCAGTAACACCCCCGCCAGAAGCATTCATAAAATGACGATAGGTAACCGCCTCTTTCATTAATTCATCAACTGTGACGATTTGCCCACCATGAGTATCCCATGTGTCACGGTTGTGACAATAGAGGCATCTCATTAGGCATCCTTGAAAGAAAACAATGAAACGTATTCCGGGACCGTCAACAGTACCG